>DATNPP010000262.1:0-4341 GCA_036703175.1 Oscillatoriaceae cyanobacterium | reverse complement strand
CGCTTGCGCGGCGGCGGCGACTCGAATACTGCTCGTTCCGTTGATCTGGGTCATCGGGTCTCCTCGGAAGAAGGGCTGCTTTTGTTATCCCCGGCGCCCGACGCACGCTCGCCAACAGAAGGATGACGCGAAGATTACGATTTCGTCATAAAACGCACCGCGGCCACCGGCGCTCGTTTCCTGGGTAGGAGGTTCTTGTGAGAATCCTGGTCATCGAAGATGAGCCCAAAACGGCCGCCTACCTGCGCAAGGGGCTCGGCGAAGAGGGCTTCGTCGTGGACATCGCGAACGACGGCGAGGCCGGCAGCCAGCTCGCCATCGGCGGCGAATACGACCTGGTCATTCTCGATGTGATGCTGCCGAAAAAAGACGGCTGGACGGTCATCACCGAGGTGCGCCGAGCCGGCAAGGCTCTGCCGGCGCTGTTTTTGACCGCGCGCGACGCCGTGCTCGATCGCGTCAAGGGCTTCGAGCTGGGCGCGGACGATTATCTGATCAAGCCCTTCGCCTTCTCCGAGCTGCTGGCCCGGGTGCGCGCACTGCTGCGCCGAGGGCCGGTTCGGCTCGTCGAAACGCTGCAAGTCGCCGATCTCGAGATCGATTTGTTGGCGCATCGCGTGGCGCGCTGCGGCAAGCGGTTGGACCTCACGCCCAAGGAGTTCACGCTGCTCGTGCTGCTCGCCCGGCACCAGGGCGAGGTGCTGTCGCGCGTGCGCATCGCCGAGCAGGTGTGGGACATGAACTTCGAGAGCGAGACGAACGTGGTCGACGTGCACATGCGCCGGCTGCGCGCCAAGGTCGACGATCCGTTCAATTGCAAGCTCATCCACACCGTTCGCGGCGTGGGCTACGTGCTGGAACCCCGATGAACCCGCGCGCAACCGGCAATTGGTCGCTGGCCTTGCGGCTGACGATCGTCTGCGCGGTGAGCGCCTTCGGCGTCGTGCTCGTGGTCACCGGGCTGCTCTACAGCGCCCTGTCGCAGAACCTGTACCGCGAGGACCGCGAAGCGCTGCGAAGCAAGATCGCGCTGCTGCGGGATTTGCGCCAACAGCATCCGACCGATCGCAGCGCGATCGCCCAGGAAGTCGTCTGGGAAGCCACCTCCGACGATCCCCACGTGTTCGTGCGCCTGATTCGACCGGATGGCCGAATGCTGCTCGAAACGCCCGGCATGACCAACGTACTGCCGCCCACCGCCTTTACGAAGCTGCCGGCGTCGCGGGCGACGCGCATGGAGGCACTGCCACCCGTTCAAGGCCACTCCTACTTGATTGCCACCGCGCTGAACCTCGCGGATGACGACCACGTGCGCATTCAGGCCGCCATCGACCGCACGCAGGAATCCGCCTTGCTCGCACGTTTCCGGGGGCGGCTCTGGTGGGTGCTCTCCATTGCCCTACTCGCCTGCACAGCGCTCGGCTACCTGGTCGCCCGAGCGGGCGTACAGCCGCTGCGCAGCATGGCGACGCGCCTCGATCGCATCGGCTCGCAAAGCCTCGACGTGCGCCTGAGCACCACGGAGTTGCCGGCCGAAGTCGCGGTGTTGGCCGAGGCCTTCAACGCCATGCTCGAGCGCCTCGACGCCTCATTCGCCCGATTGAGCCGTTTCTCGGCCGATCTGGCCCACGAGCTGCGCACGCCGCTCAACAACCTGCTCGGCGAGACCGAGGTGGCGCTCTCGCGCCCGCGATCGCCCGTCGAGTACCAGGCCGTGCTCGCCTCGTGCCGTGAGGAGTACGAGCGGCTCGCGTCGCTGATCGACAGCTTGCTCTTTCTGGCGCGCGCGGAGGGCCGCCCGGTGCCGCCCGCGCGAGAGCGCTTGGACCTCGCGAAAGAGCTGCAAGCGCTGCAGGAGTACTACGAGGCGGCGGCCAGCGAGGCCGGTGTGGCCCTCGAGCTCGTGCCCTGCGACGGCGTCGCGATCGAGATCGATCGCACGCTCTTTCAGCGCGCGCTCGGCAATTTGATCACCAACGCGCTGCGCTACACCCCGGCCGGAGGCCGCGTGCGCTTGGCGGCGACGGCGAACGAACACGAGGTCGCGATTTCGGTCGCGGACACGGGCTGCGGCATCGCGGCCGAGCATCTGCCGCACGTCTTCGAGCGCTTCTATCGGGCCGACGCCGCGCGTTCCAACGCACAGGGCGGCAACGTCGGCCTGGGGCTCGCGATCGTCAAGGGCATCGCCGAGTTGTACCGAGGCAGCGTCTCGATCGAAAGCGCGGCCGGCGAAGGCACACGCGCGACAGTACGGGTGCCACGCGCCTCGCACGTGACACCCGTTGAATAGACGCGGCGCGGAGCCGGATCAGCCGGAGAACCCGGCGAACTTCCGAAGCGCGGACAGGCTGCCGTTGAAGACGTCGTGGTCGTAACCCGGCCCGTCGCTGTACTGCACGAACGGATAGTTCGTGCTGGGCGACGGCCCCCAGGCGGCTTCCCAGATCGGCGCTTGGGGCACCGCGGCCTTCGCGCGGGACACCTGACTGCCCGAGGTGTAGATCAGCGGCCAGAGGCCCGTGACCTGATGGATGTAGTTCGCGGCGTCCGTGAGCGTCTGCGGTGAGTTGAGCGCCGAAGCCTCCCAATCCAGCATCAGGCGCGTGCCGGCAGGCAGCTTGCCCTTGATGCCGAGCGTGTTGAGGAAGTGCTGGGCCTGTGCCTTGCCGTTGCCGGAATCCAGGAAGCAGTAAGCGATGCGCAGCGACATCTGGCCGTTCTGGATCTTGGTGCCCAGCTCGTTCCAGCGCGAGGCGAAGGTCGGATCGGTGTAGCCCGTGCCCTCGCTGGCCTTGATGCAGCTCCACTGCGTGCCGGCGATCGATTGCTCGAAGGTCGATTGCGATTGCCAGTTCGACGTGTCGGCGCCATGCAATTGTCCTGAGCTGGGCGACCAGGGCTCGCCGTAGTTGCCGCTCGGCGTCGGCGTGGGCCCCGGCGAGGGCGCCGGAGCGGGCGACGGGTTGCTGCCGTTGGGCAGCTTGAGCACCATGCCCGGATAGATCACGTTGGGGTTCGAGATCTTGTCACGATTGAGGTTGTAAATTTCCTGCCAGCGGTTCGCGCTGCCGAGCACACGCTGGGCGATGGCGGAGAGCGAATCCCCCGAGCGCACGGTGTACGTGGCCGGAGCCGGCGCAGGCTTGGGAGCCGGCGCGGGGGCGGGCTTCGGAGCGGGCTTGGGGGCCGGAGCCGGTTTCGGGGTCGGCTTCGGCGCGGGCTGATTGGCCTTCACGTCCGCCATCAGCGTCGCGCACTCCTGTTGAACCAGGGCGAGCTCCTGCTGAAGCTGCTTGATCTCGGCGTTGATCTGCGCCTGCGTGGGCGCCGCCGCCTGAGGCGCGGCTGCCGTGGGCGTGGTGCCGCCGATAGGCTGGCCACCGGTTCTGGCCTGCGCCTGATAGCGCATCAGCCGAAACGAATTCGATCCGATCGTCATGGTCCTACCCCCTTGGTCGCACGGCGACCGTCAACTCCAAGCAAGATATCCGGCGTTAAGGGGGTGTTACGGGTTAACGAACGGATAAGGTTCGTTCATATTTTGGATTTTTACGTCCGGCGCGGGCCGAGCGAGGCGCCGCGCCAGGCCGCAAATCCGCCTCAATAGCCCACATACGACCTGCCGGCCGCCAGCGCCTTGATGCCCGGCACGTTCTGGATCGAGCCGTAGCGGCTGATCGCGTAGCGCACGCCGGCGATGATGTTGTCGACGGGGTTCCAGATGTCCGTATGGCCGGGCAGTGCGTAGGCGTTGAAGGTCGGATCGATCGTCTGCATCAAGCCCTTGGAGGGATGCCCGGCCGCCGCGTTGGAGTCCCAGTTGTTCTGCGCGCGCGGATTGCCGCTGGACTCATGCATGATGATCGTGTTGATGTCGTTGGCGTTCAGCTTGCTCGCCGGCACGCCGTGCTGCTCGAGAATCGTCATCGCCTGGTTGATCCAGCTGCCCACGTTGCCGCTCGGAGCCGGACCGGACGGCGCGGAGCTGCTGCTCTTCGGCGCGGGAGCCGGGGCCGGAACGGGCTTGCTGCCGCTGGGCAGCTTGAGCACCTGGCCCGGATGAATCACGTTCGGATTCGAGATCTGATCGCGGTTCAGATTGAAGATGTCCGTCCAGCGGCCCGCGGCGCCGAGCGCACGCTGCGCGATCCCCGAGAGCGTGTCGCCGGATTGCACGGTGTACGTCGGCGCAGCGGGCGCGGGCTTCGGAGCCGGCGCGGGAGGCGCTTTCGGCGCCGGCGCCGGGGCGGCTTTGGGCGCGGGCGGCGCCGCCGGCTTCGGCGCGGGCTTGGAGGCCTGGCTCGCGGCCGGTTTCGGCGCCGGCGCGGGCGGCGCGGC
>DATNPP010000236.1:0-10481 GCA_036703175.1 Oscillatoriaceae cyanobacterium | reverse complement strand
ATTCTAAGAGTCTACGTGCCTGGCTATTGGGTGTTCTCATCGTGATCGCCGTGAATTTCTGGGTAGGGACTCACCTTGCGACCTTTGTCAATTCCTCCGCGCTGGATGAGTGCTTTGTGCTTGAGCGCCGAATCGCCGCGTATCCGGACAAGCAGGCGGTGAAAGTTGTCGTGTTCGGAAATTCCCATGCGCTGGCCGGATTACGGCCGCCCTTGATTGCCAGGGCATTGGCGTTGCCTCCGAATGCAGTCTTTAGCTTCGCACTGCCAGGTGGGCCGCCGCAGGAGATGCGTTTGTTGGCAGAGCGCTATCTTTCGCAGTTTCCGAACGCGAGAATGGCGCTTTGTAGCATCGACGAGCCATTTCTCGTCAACTCCAACGATTACCGCATGCGCTATTGGACACGTGGTGATTTGTTCGAACGTACTCGTTACGCGACGAGCCGTCCAGGGTTCGATGAGCGATTGGGTCTGCTTCTCAGTTGCTTTGTTCCTATCGCAGACTTTGTCACGCCCATTCAAGAGTTTTTGGCTGCGGATCCGCGCTGGGTGTTGCACAACATCTTGCGCCGTCCGGTGCCATCAAGCTACCGCAGGGCCCTTTTGAATTTGAAATTCCCTTGGGGACTCTCACCGCCATGGGATTGTTTGTCCGCGCCCGACTTGCGGAGACTCGCGGTGAGGGCGCATCGGAGGCAAGAATTCCGCGAATGTGCCACGGGATTCATGGCCAACGAAGCGCATACTCCACAGGGCCTCGAATCCCTTGAGGCGCTGGCGCAGACGGTCAATCGGCACAGGTGCCAGTTCGTGCTCGTTGGCATCCCTTATCCATTGCAACTTTCGAAAGCAATTCAGAAACGTCATGCCTTGGCCAATCGAGACTATGAAAACCGTGTCGCTTCATTCCTGAAGGCGCAACACCAACGTGAGATACCGGCTCCGCCTCCTTGGGAAAACTTCGATTACTACGATACTGACCACCTGAATCCGCAGGGAGCCAAACTTCTCGCCGAGTGGGTGCGTCGTCACCTCGACAAAAACGAGTTGGCCGCCATCGGCGTCGCTACCAAAACTCGGGGACCGCGCTCACGCTGAGTCACTTTGTGGCGAAAGGCACGTTGAAAGGCGCACTCGGTGGGTACTCAAGTGAAGTATAAGGGCATACGACCCCGAGAGGACTTTGGTTTGAGCTCTGGCCTGGTTATGTCCAACAAAAGCGGCTGGATGCTTGCGTTTTTGCTTCTCGCTTTCTTGCTTGGAATAACCTTTGCCGAGGGCCTTTCGGGGAGGTGTGGTATCGATGGGGCGTCGATGATTCCCCACGAGGACGCCTTGTACGGTCCCGCACCGGTGCAGGGCCCGTTGCCCGGCCGAGGAGGCGTGGATTCCACTCCAGAGACCTACAGCCAACCTTGGGATTCGTTGGCCTGGAGCGAATTGCGAAGTGGTCGATTGCCGTTGTGGCAGCCCTACAATGCTTTCGGCAAGCCGCTTTTGGCGAGCGCGCAGTCCGCGCCATTCAATCCCCTCAAACTTCTCTTTTGGTGGCATGGCGCTCGTGGCGTAGCCGAGGCCTGGTATTTGGTGTTGCGCCTGGCCTTAGCGGGTATCGGCGCCTTGTTGCTCGCGAAGAAGCTGGGCCTCCGGCCGCTGGGCGGCGCACTTTGCGCGGCTGGGTTCATGCTCAATGGCAACTTCGTGTACCACTTCCAATATCCGGAGACGGGTTCAATGGTAATGGCGCCCTGGCTGATGCTGGCGGCTGAATACTTCCTTGATGCGCCGGCGTTGCGTCGCGCGGTCATATTTGGCTCTGCGATGGGCCTTACGGCTCTAATGGGCCATCCTGAACCTGCATTGCTGGCGACTTGTGCGGCTGGCGCGGCCGCGGCCGTGGGCTTGGTACGGTTTCAGCATCCAATCCGGGGCTATGGATTGTTGGCGTTCGCCATCATGCTGAGCATCGGTTTCGCGTCATGCACGATTCTGCCGTTCCTTGAACTCGTCCATTCAAGTGAGAGCTACCTCTTTCATTCGACGGCATCCTGGCAGCCGTCATGGGGTTACAGCTACGGCCAAAAACTTGCGATGCTGTTCTCGCATGCGGTAACGGGCACTGCACTTCGCGGGATGGTGTACAACCCGGCGGTGGGGACGCTCGCTTTGGCCCTGGTCCCGATCGGCCTTTGGGACCGCAAGCTTCGTCGGCCGGCGGTCGCCCTCCTGGCTGTCGCGACGCTCAGCTTCATCTTTGGCTTGCCTGGGCAATACATACGCTTGTGGTCCAATTTTCTGCCGCATTCGCCCTACATGGTCGGGTTGATCGCCCTGGCTTTGGCGTTGTTCGGGGGAGCAGGTTTGGATCGTCTGGCGTTGGCCCCTCGCAGATTCGCTCCCATCGCAATGACCAGTGTGCTTGTGTTGGTGGCGTTTCGAATTCTGGTGCTCGGTGGCGGTCTGGTAGGGGCGCGCGTGTTTCTTTTGACGGCCGGGGTCGTGATTTGCGCATTGGCAATGATGTGCTGGCGACCGCTTCGCGCTCTGCCTCTTCTGTTGTTGGGGAGTGCGGCCTTTCAGCTTTTTTGGACTGCCCACCTCGCCAACCCGGCGCAACCCAAGTTCACTTATCCAATCTCGCCAATCGTGCGGTATTTGAGTGCTCAGCCCGAACTGTCCCGCACTGCCGGTGAACTGCGGGCGTTGATACCCGACAGCAATGTCATGTACCGGCTCGATTCTATTGAGAGCAACGAAGTTTTCAATATTCGACGGTACACGGAATACATGGACGCCACGAACGGTTATGCTAGCGCGAACTTTCTCAAAATCGGCTTGAACACGAGCTTTAACCGGGATCTGCTCTCGTTGGCGAATGTGAAATACTTGCTGGTGCCAGACCCCCAGCCAACGCGCGGTCCGATGGCCAGTTATCCCATTCTGATGCGTCAGGGCCATCTGGCGTTGCGCGAGAATCCGAACGCATTGCCGCGCGCATGGGTGAGTTACGGAGCGGACTTCGTCCCAGATGAGTCCGCCGCCACGAAGCGTTTGCGCGCCACGCCGAGCCGCTGGCTGACGCGAGTGCTCTTGGAGACGCCGAAAGGCAATGCGCCGCCGACTTGGCACGACACGACGAGCGCGATCACGCCTGTCCGTTTCCTGACGCGCGGCTCGCAAGACGTCACGCTGGAGGCCACGCTCACGCACCCGGGCTGGATAGTGCTCTCGGACATTTACTACCCCGGCTGGAAGGCTTCAGTGGACGGTCAACCGGCGCAAATACTACCCGCGGATGTCGCCTTTCGTGCGGTATTCCTGACGCCGGGAACGCATCGCGTCGAGTTCCGGTATGCCTCGCGTACCGTCGCGCTCGGCTTCGGAATCACGATGTTGGCCCTGCTCGTATCCCTCGGCCTAGTTTTCGTCAGGCCGGCCCGCGCGAAACAGGCCCAGGAGCCCCACTTTGAAGCTGCCTGATCAAATGGATCGGTCCTGGCGCGCCTGGTCCTGGGGCGTGCTGCTTCTACTCGTCTTGTTGGGGAGCGTCTTCGCCGAAGGTCTCGTTGGGACAAAAGGCATCGGCGGCGCCTCGATGCTGCCCTATCAGGATGCCATGTATGGTCCGATGCCTGTTCCGGGTGCTTTGCCTGGACGCGGCGGCCAGGATTCGACGCCAGAGCTTTACAACCAACCCTGGGATACCCTGGCCTGGAATGAGATGGCCTCAGGGCAATTGCCCTTATGGCAGCCTTACAATGCTTTTGGCAAGCCGTTACTCGCCAGCGCTCAGGCGGCGCCATTCAATCCCTTGAAACTGCTGTTCGCCTTTGGCGGGGCAAAAGGACCAGCCGAGGCATGGTTTCTCGTAATGAGGCTCGCGATCGCTGGTGTCGGGGTGTTGCTGCTCGCGAGAAAGCTTGGACTCGCCCCTCTGGGGGGCGTGCTGGCGGCCGTCGGGTTTATGTTCAACGGCACGTTCATCTACCATTTTCAGTATTCCGACACCACCGTCTTCGTGATTCTGCCCTGGCTGATGCTTTCGGCGGAACGCATGCTCGAGGCGCCGAAATGGCGGCGAACAGCCGAGTTCGGACTTCTGATCGGCCTGACCGGCTTACTCGGCCATCCGGAATCTGCCTTATTCGCCGCGGCCTCAGCGGTCGTTTCGGTGGCCCTGGGCGCGCGCCTGCGGAGGCGTATGTTCGCTTTGCTCGCGCTGGCCTGCTTACTCGGAGCCGGCGTGGCGGCGTGTACCGTACTCCCCATGTTTGAACTCGTGCGTGCAGCGGACAGCTACCTGTTGCACTCGAACACGCCTTGGCAACCCGCATGGGGGTTCAGCTACGCTCAAAAGGCCGGCATGTTGTTCTCTCACCTGCTTACAGGTACGGCGACGGACGGCTTCCGTTTTAATCCCTCCATTGGCGTGCTCGGCCTGGGGCTCGCGCCTCTGGGCCTGGGCATTCGGCGATTGAATCGCTCCGTGCTTGCCTTGGTCGCCATCGCCGGATTGGGCTTCCTGGTCGGCTTTCCCGGGCAACAGCTGGCACTCCTGCCATTTCCGATCCATTCGGTATACATGCCCCCGCTGCTTTCGTTGGCCCTCGCGCTGTTGGGCGGTACCGGCCTGGACCGCGTAGTCCGGTCGCCGAAGCGTTACGCCCCGCTCGCGATTGGTAGTTTGGCTCTGCTCGTGGCCAGTCGAATTGGACTGATCGGTGGCGGCCTCCTCGGCATGCGTGTCTTTCTAGTAAGCTCTGGAATCGCGCTTGTTGCGCTCGCGCTGATGTGGATTCGCCCCCGCCGGTTCTGGCCGCCTGTGCTCGTCGCCAGCGCATGTTTGCAACTCGGTTGGAACGCTCGGCTCACGAACCCGCCCCAGCCGCTGTTCGAGTATGCCACGACACCGATTTTGCGCTACTTGCAATCACAGCACGCTCCGACGCGAGTGGCGGGCAGATTGAGAGCTTTGATGCCGGACACGAACGTGATGTACAGGCTCGATTCGCTTGACAGCTACGAAGTCTTCAACATCGAGCGTTACTCGCGCTTCATGGGGGTACTTGACGGGATCCCCTGCGGCAATTTTCAAGAAACGAGCTTGACGAGCGGGTTCACGCCCGCCTTGTTGTCGTTGGCGAACGTGAAGTACTTGTTGGTGCCGGATCCACAGCCGAAGACCGGCCCGCTCGCGAGCTATCCAATTCGAATGCGCCAGGGCCATCTCGCCTTGCGAGAAAATCCAGGTGCGTTGCCACGCGCCTGGGTGAGCTACGAAGCCGATTTCGTGCCCGATGAGGCTACGGCCGCCAAGATTTTGGGGGCCACACCTTCACGTTGGCTGACCCAGGTGCTGCTTGAAACGCCAGGTGGCAAGGCGCCTGCTGGCTGGCAGGACGCGGCGTCCGGAATTACGTCGGTTCAATTGCTGTGGCGAAACTCCCAAGATGTCACGCTAGAGGCCACGCTGACGCATCCGGGCTGGTTGGTGCTCTCGGACATCTACTACCCGGGCTGGAAGGCCGAAGTGGACGGTAAGCCTGCCCAGATACTTCCGGCGGACGTGGCGTTCCGCGCGGTGTACCTGACGCCGGGCACGCATCGGGTGGTGTTCACGTATGCCTCGCGGATCGTCGCGCTCGGCTTCGGCGTCACGCTGCTTGCATTGCTCGTTTCGCTCGGGCTGCTCTTCGTCAAACCGGGTCGTTCGTTGAAACGCCAGGAACCGTTCGCGGATGCGGCGTGATGGCATACGGGCAGGTATTCAGCGGCTTGTGGGCCTTAAAGTCTCTTCTCGGATGCGTCGAGAGACTATGAAGTAGTTGGAGGCCTCGATGTCGGAATCCCCACGTGCCAGTGATCTGTTCGGCCCACCTCTGGTGGCACTGGCGCTCTTCATCAAGTTTTTCGCCTTCAACCATTTGATCAGCGCAGGCGCGGCGAACACGGCGACGTCCACCGAGGCGACGCTAGCGGTGCTCGTCTTCTTCACCGTCTGGACGTATTGGCTGCCGGGCCGATTCAGGTTTGCGGCGTTGCTGGTGGTGGACCTGCTCTTTTCGCTGGTCCTCTTTGCGGACATGCTCTATCTCCGCTACTTTCACGACATCTTTCCGGTGTCGGCGATCTTCTACAGCGGCCAGCTGGTCGACGTGCATGGCGCCGTCACGAGCTTGATCAAGCCGCACGACTTTGCGATCTTCGCAGAGCTGCCTCTTGTCGTCGCGCTTTGGTTCATACGAGGACAGTCCTTGCGGCTCCGCTTCAAACACGGGTTCGTGGGAGCGACGCTGCTGGCCTGCGTCGGCCTGTTCGCCGCGGCGTTCGTGCAGGTGCAACACGACTACCCGAATGCCCTAAGCTCGAGCGTCGTGCGCGTATCGTGTGGTCAGGTCATCGGCGCGTTGCCGTACCACCTTTATCGGGGCTACCGGTTGGCCGTCTCGCGCTTTCATGCCCCGCCGTCGCCCCAGCAGGTCGCGGCGATCGCGCACTGGCTGGCCGAAAAGAATCCGCCGGCGGGGCCCGGGCTCGCGCACGGCGACAACGTACTCATCATCCAAATCGAGGCCCTGCAGGAGTTCGTGATCGGCCGTCGTATCAACGGCCAGGAGATCACGCCCAATCTCAACCGCTTCGCGCCACACTGCCTGCTCTACCGGAACCTCTACGGCCAGACGCGCGGCGGCAACACCGTCGACGCGGAGTTCATGACGGACACCTCGAACTACCCCGCGAATTCCGGGGCGGTGTTCGTGAACGACGCCATCAATACGTACGATTCGCTGCCCGGCGCGCTGGTGCAGCGGGGCTACCACACCGCGGTGTTCCATTCCAATTCGCCGACCTTTTGGAACCGCAATCGCATGTATCCGGCACTGCACATCCAGAATTTTTACAGCGCCGGGGATTTCAAGCAAGACGACGTCGTCGGCCTCGGACTGAGCGACCGCTCGTTCCTGAAACAGACACTGCCGCGCCTGGAGGCCTTTCAACAGCCCTTTTACGCCCGCGTCATCACTCTCTCGAGCCATTTTCCATACAATGACGCCGCGCACCTGGGCCACCTGAACGTCGGAAATCTCGCGGGGACACGCATCGGCAACTACCTGGAGAACATCAACTACACGGACGCCCAGTTGGGCACGTTCCTCGACGCCCTCGCAAAGTCCCGCATGTGGCAGCATACGGTCGTCGTGCTCTACGGGGATCACCCGGCCATTCGCCAGGAGAACCGCGCGGCGTTGCTCCGCTACCTCGGCGAGCCGAACACCGACGTGGCCTGGCAGAAGCAGTGGAAGATTCCCCTGTTCATCCACGTGCCGGGCGACAAGCTCAAGGGCACGCCTAGTATCACGGCCGGCCAGATGGATGTGATGCCCACGATCGCCGACCTGATGGGCGTGCGCGTTGAGACGGCCTTTGGCCAGGATCTGCTGCGGGCGACGCACGGGTTCGTCGTGCTCGCGGGAGGCTCGTTTTTGACGGACAAGGCCTATTACGACGCGCTGAACAATCGCGCCTACGACCTGGCCTCCGAGAAGCCGATTCCGGTCGCCACTTTCGCCACGCAGCGAGCCGAGGCGCAGCGGAGCCTGGATTACGCGTCGCTGGTGCTGCAAGATGACCTCGTGCCGGCGCTGAACCGCGAATTCGAGAGGAACGGAAGCTCCGAAGAGCTCGGGCGTAGACGCCACAGCCACCATCCGGGCACGCGATTCGCAAGGAGAGGCCGCGGGGCATGACGGCGCTCGCGGCTGCCCTCGCGCTGCAACTCCTCGTCGCGCTCGTTGCGCTCGGCAGTATGGCCGGCCTCGGCGCTTGGATGCTGAAGGCCCTGCGCATCGAGACCGAAGGCGTCGAGCGCCTGTTCTATGCCGTTTGCCTCGGTATGGCCGGGTGGATTTTCTATCCCATGGCGCTGGGCTTTCTCGGCCTCGCCTTCAAGCCGCTTCTGGCGGTGCCGCTCGTGGGCCTGTTGGGCATTCGCGAACTGCGACTGGGGCGCGGTGAAGCTGCCCGCGCCACATTTCTCGGCGCCGTGTTGAGCCCGTTGCTCTGGCTGACGCTCTATCCACCGGAAACTTCGGACGATCTCAGCTACCACCTGCCGATCGCGCAGTCCTTGCTGACGCACCATCGCCTCGTGGTCGATCCCTGGTTGCAGTTTCCGGTGCTCACGTTCAACGGCGAGATGCTCTTCTCATACGGGCTGCTCATCAGCCCGACGGTCGCGCAAGTCTTCCCCTGGGTCGCGCTCGTCGCCGTCGGCTGGGGCTGCTTCGCCGCCGGGCGACGCCAAGGACGTGGGCGCACCGGCGGCTACCTCGCGTTCGCCATGCTGTTGGGCAATCAGCTTCTCTTGGCGCTGGCCACCATTTGCTACATCGATGTGCAACTCGGGCTGTACCTGACGGCCGGTATCTTTTCCTTGGAACACTATCTGGAGCAGCGCGAGCGCCCCTGGCTGACCCTCGCCGCACTGATGCTCGCCGTTGCGGCCGGTATCAAGTACACGGCCCTCGTCGTGGTCGCGGTGGCGTTCGTCTTCTTGCTGTCGCGTCGCGCCTGGCGGGACGTCCGCCATTTCGGAATGGTGCTGGCGCTGGTTGCCAGTCCCTGGTATCTGCGCAACTTCTGGCTCACGCACAACCCCTTGTGGCCGTTCGTGGGCAAGCTTTTGCCGCTCGGCCCCTACTGGTCCGCGATCGATTACCAGGAGATGCTTCTATCGTACAAGCGCTACGTGACGGAGACCGGCTGGCACGGCCTGATGATGCTGCCCTGGCATCTCGCGGATACGTTGGCGATTCCCCATCACCCGATCACGCTTTGGCTGTGGCCCGGCCTGGCCTTGTTCGTCTTGTCGGCGTTCGTCCTTCGGCGTCGCGAATATCTCGCCGCGTTCGTCGCTGCGTTCGCCGTGGTGGCCTTTTGTTTCGTCTCGCTCGCGGTGCCGCGCTACGACGTGCCGGTCGTGCCCATACTCGCCGTGCTCGCGGGGTGCGGTTACGATTTCTTGTTGCGTCCGTTGCCGACACGTGCCCTTCGGTACGTCGGGATCCTGGTGGTCTTTGTGTTCGCGCTCGGCGGTGCGGGCGACTATTTGCGCCTACGCTTCTCTGTTCAGGGACGCCCGCCGGCCACGGCGCAGGGCGTGGAACGCTTCATGGAACGTCATGTGCCGACTTACCATGCCGTGAAGCTCGCGCGGGCATTGCCGGTGCGAACCTACGGGTTGTTTCTCTCCGAGATGTACTTCTACGGCGGCGGGAAACTGATCGGCGATACGTTCGGAGCCGCGCGCTATCAAGATACGCTTCATCTTCTGGGAGCGCCCGCCTTGCTGCATCATCATCTGACGGACCTTGAATGCGGTTACTTGCTGATCGATCGCCCCAAGCTTCGGCGTGTCTTGAAAAACACGCCGAGTCCGCTGCCGGGGCTCGAATCGAGCGGATACTTCAAGAAGATCTATGAGGATTCCGAAACAGTACTATACGCTCTGCAAATGCCTGCCGACCTCGGGGATGGCGCGGGCACAGGGCCGTCGCGTTTGGAATCGAGGAGCATGCCGTGAATTCGGGACCCAGTGAATTGAGCCTCGAGATTCGCCAGGCCGTGCCGTCGACGGCTCTCGAGCTTTCGATCCTGATGCCCTGCCTGAACGAGGCTGAGACGCTCGCCATCTGCATCCAGAAGGCCCAAGCCTTTCTTCGCGAAAGCGGCGTCGAAGGCGAGGTGTTGATCGCGGACAATGGCAGCACGGACGGCTCGCAGGCGATCGCCTCCGCCCTCGGCGCCCGCGTCATCCACGTCCCGGAGCGCGGCTACGGCGCCGCCCTGCTCGAAGGCATCCGCCAGGCTTACGGGCGCTACGTCGTCATGGGTGACGCCGACGACAGCTACGACTTCTCTTCGCTCGGCGCCTTCCTGGTCCGTTTGCGCGAAGGCCACCAACTCGTGATGGGCAACCGCTTCCAGGGCGGCATCGCGCCTGGAGCCATGCCGCCTTTGCACCGCTACCTGGGCAATCCCGTGCTGACGGGCATCGGGAAATTGTTCTTCGGCAGCCCGTGCGGCGACTTCCACTGCGGCTTGCGCGCCTTCGACCGCGCGGCGATCGAGGGCTTGCAGCTGCGCACGCTCGGCATGGAGTTCGCGTCCGAAATGGTCGTCAAAGCGACCCTGCACGGCCTCAGAATCGCCGAGGTGCCGACGCGCCTCGCCAAGGACGGCCGCAGCCGCCCGCCGCATTTGCGCAGCTGGCGCGACGGCTGGCGGCATCTCCGCTTTCTGCTGATGTACAGCCCCCGCTGGCTGTTCTTCTACCCGGGCGCCAGCCTGGTCCTGCTCGGGCTCTTTCTGATGGCCCTGGTGTTGCCGGGACCCCGGCACGTGGGGATGGCGACGCTGGACGTGCACACGCTCTACGTGGCCGCCGGAATGGTCTTGCTCGGCGTGCAGACGCTCACCTTC
>DATNPP010000199.1:0-1979 GCA_036703175.1 Oscillatoriaceae cyanobacterium | reverse complement strand
TCGACCAGGTCCAGGTCGATCGCCTCGGCGCCCTCGAACGAGGCCAGCGTGTAGGCGGAAAGGCAAATCTTGTTGACCTCGCGCGGCACGCCGCCCGACGCCTCGTAGATGCGCCCCACGGCCTGCGGCGTGAACAGATTGGTCGGCGCGCCGGCCACCTGCAGGCGGAAGCGAATCATCGCCTCGGTGTCCGCAAGGTCCAGCGGCTCGAGCGTCGAGCGCGTGACGATACGCGAGCACAGCGCCTTCTTGGGCTTCAGCTTGGCGCGCAGCTCGTTCTGGCCGAAGAGCACGATCTGCACGAGCTTGTGGTCGTCGGTCTCGAAGTTGAGCAGCTGGCGCAGCAGCTCGAACTGCGGCCCCTTGAGCAGCTGGGCCTCGTCAATGATCAGCACGACGATGCGGCCGGATTGGTACTCCTCGATGAAGAGCTCGTTGAGGCGCGTCAGAGTCGCTTGCTTGCTGCGGGCCGGCGCGATGCCGAACTCGGCGCAGATGGCGACGAGAAGCTGGTGCTCGGAGGGATAGGAAGGGTTCGGCAAATACGCCACGTTGAACTTCTCGGGATAGTCCGTGAAGTGATGCAACAGATGGCGGCTGACGGTCGTCTTGCCCATGCCCACGTCGCCGAAGATCACCGTCAGGCCCTGGCGATGCTCCACCAGGTACAGGCTCTTGGCGATCGCCGAGCGGTGCTGGGTGCCGATGTGCAGGTAGCGCGGGTTCGGCGTGAGGCTGAACGGCAACTCCTGGTAGGTGGCCACGGGGGCGGCAGTGGTCATGGGTGTCCTCCGAGCGATCGCGACAACTCCGTGGGGGGAGTGCCGGAATTGGGGTTAATTCGGGGACTATAGTAAACGCCCCGACCGTAGCGGTCGGGGACGAGCGTCACATTTGGGAGTGATTGTCGAGCCTAGGAGCCCTTCGCCCAGCGTTGGCGAACCGCCTCGTACATCAGCACGCCACCGGCAACGGAGGCATTCAGGGACTCAAGGTCTCCTCCAAGCGGCAACTTCACGAGCATATCGCTCCTGTCTGCCAAAAGCCGCGAAAGGCCCTTGCCTTCCCCCCCGATCACCAACGCGATGGCCTGCGTCAAATCGACCTCGTACGGGAGCTTTTCGGCCGCCGCATCGGCCCCGACCATCCAGAAACCCGCCTTCTTGAGCGTCTCGGCGGCCTGCGCCAGATTGCCCACGCGCGCGATCGGCACGCGCGAGACCGCGCCAGCCGAAGACTTGGCGACCACCGGCGTGAGGCCCACCGCGCGGCGGTTCGGAATCACGACGCCGGCGAAGCCCGCGCCCTCGGCGCTGCGGATCAGCGCACCCAGGTTGTGGGGGTCTTCGATGCCGTCGAGGAGCAGCAATGCCGGGTACTTCTGGGCGAGCGCCTTCTCGATGACTTCTTCCAGTTCCACGTAGGTCGCCGCCGCCACCGAGGCGACCAGGCCCTGGTGGTTGGCGTCGAGCGTCAGGCTGTCCAGCTTGGGGCGCTCGACCATCTGGACCGAGGCTCCCTTCTCCTTGGCGAGCTGGCGCACCTTGGCGACCAGCTCCTTGTTGGTCAGCGACGCCAGGATCCAGACCTTGTTGATGGCCTGGTCGCCCTCGAGCGCTGCGAGCACCGGATGGCGGCCGAAGACGATGTCGCGGCCGGTCGTTTCCTCTTGTTGCTCGGCGTGCTCCTCGAAACGCGGCTTGGTGGGACGTTCGCGACGCGGCGCCTCATGGTGCCGGCCGGTCTCGGTACGGCGCGGGCTCTCGGAGCGGCCCTTGTACTCTGGACGGCCCTTGGATTCAGGGCGACCTTTGGCCTCGCCGGGTTTGCCCTTGCGGGAACGCTCGGGCGCCAGGCCGCTGCTCGCGCCCGGCTTGGCGCGGCCGGGGCGCTTCAGCTCGGCGCGGACCGGGCGATCGGTGCGGGGCTTGCCGCCACGGGGCGTACGGTTAGTCGGCATGGGTCTCCTCTTCCAAGCT
>DATNPP010000193.1:0-16333 GCA_036703175.1 Oscillatoriaceae cyanobacterium | reverse complement strand
ACGCCTCCGCGCCGCTCGCCGAGATCGTGCGCGAAATGGACAAGGACTCGGACAATCTGCTCGCCGAGACGCTGCTGCGCGAGATCGGCATTCACGCCAAGGGCGCGCCGGGCACGCGCGACAAGGGCCTCAAGGCCGTGCAGGACTTTCTGAAGCGCGCCGGCTGGAACGAAGACGATTACCGCGTCGTGGACGGCTGCGGATTGTCGCGTTACGACGCGATCACGCCCGCTGAGCTGACGAAGCTGCTCTGCTACATGCCGAGCGAGCAACTCGCCTACCCGGCGCTGCTCATCGCGCTGCCGATCGCGGGGGTGGACGGCACGCTGCAGGAGCGGTTGGACACGCCGTTGACCCGCGGCCATCTGCGCGCCAAGACCGGCACCATGACCGGCGTCAGCAGCCTGGCGGGCTACCTCGACACCGCCGACGGGCGCACGCTCGCGATCGCCGTGATGAACAACAACTACCTCGACACGCCGGAGCGCGCCCGCGCGCTGCAAGACGCCCTGGTGACGCTCTTCGCGGCTCCCCAAAACCACTAAACGGTACGAAAGGCCCCTTTCACGCCTTGTCGAGCCCGGATCGCGACAACGTTCTCGGGCCGGATTTATTTGACGTGTCAAAATATTTGATGCTTAAATGAATCCGATTTGCTGACAAGCGAAAGGATCTTCGATGCCGCCCCGCTCCTCTGTTTTGCCGCTTGTTACCACGGTGCTTTTGCTCGCCGGTTGCCACAAGACGCCGCCCAAGGCGGCGTCCGTCCAGCCCGTGCTGACGGTAACGGCCGAGCCCGCGACCGCGCACGCGATGACGCATCGCCTGGAGCTGACGGGCTCGGTCGCCGCCTGGCAATTGCTGCCCGTCTCGCCGCAGACGGCGGGGCTGCGCGTGGTGTCCGTGCTGGTGGACGAGGGTAGCCACGTGAAGCGCGGCCAGGTGATGGCCAAGCTGGACGACGCGACGCTGCAAGCCGAGCTCGCGCAAGCGCGCGCGCGCGTCGAGGACGCCAAAGCGAACCTCGCGAGCGCCCTGGACGCCTACACGCGCTACGCCGAGCTCGAAAAGCAGGGCGGCGTCTCGGCCTCCGAGATGACCACGCGACGCATCGCAGTGGACACGGCGCGCGCGAGCCTCGCCGAGAGCGAGGCGGCGCTGCAGCAATCCCAGGTCGCCGTGTCGCAGACGCAGGTCACGGCGCCGGACAACGGCCTCGTCATCAAGCGCAACGTGCAACTGGGCGACGTCGCGGCGATCGCGAACCCCATGTTCACGCTCGCGCGCGACAACCGGCTCGAAGTCGACGCGCCGATCGCCGAGTCCGACCTCGCCAACGTGCACGCGGGTCAAGCGGCCCACGTGAGCTCGGACGCCATGCCGGGCCTTTCCGCCGTCGGCCGCGTGCGGGAAGTGACCCCCGCCCTCGACGCGACCAATCGCCAGGCGACCGCGAAGATCGACCTGCCGGCGAGCTCGGGCTTCAAGATCGGCATGTTCGTGCGCGCCACGCTCAACACGGGCACCAGTTCGGCGATCGCCGTGCCGCTCGACTCGGTGATCACCACGCAAGGCGGCTCGCAGGTCTTCGTGCTCTCGGGCAACGTCGTGCACGCGCGCCCCGTCACCACGGGCGAGCAACAGGACACCTGGATCGCGATCACCTCTGGCCTTCAGCCGGGCGATGACGTCGTCACCTCGGGCGCGGGCTTTTTGAAGGACGGCGACACCGTCACGGTCGTCGCCGCGACGCCGGCAGCCGACGCCTCGGCCACGGCGAGCGGCACGGCCACGGGGAGTGGACAGTGAACTGGAACATCTCGGCCTGGGCGATCAAGAACCCCGTCCCGGTCATTCTGCTCTTCGTCGTGCTGACGATCTCGGGCCTCGTGGCCTTCCACGGCCTGGGCGTCGACGACAATCCGAACGTCGATTTCCCGATGATCGTGGTCTCGGTCGGTGAGCCCGGGGCGAGCCCGTCGGAGATGGAGACCGAGGTCACGCGCAAGGTCGAGGACGCGCTGATCGGCATCGCGGGGCTCGATCACATCACCTCGACCGTCACCGAGGGCTCGAGCACCACGATGATCGAGTTCGAGATCGGCACCAACTCCGAGACGGCCCTCAACGACGTGCGCGACGCGGTCTCGCGCATTCGTCAGGATCTGCCCGCGGACATCTCCGAGCCCTCGATCACCCACCCGAACTTCTCGGGCGATCCGTTCATCACCTACACCGTCTCGAGCGACAAGCGCAGCGTCGCCCAGCTCTCGCGGTTGGTGGACGAGGACATCACGCGCTCGCTGTTGACGGTGACGGGCGTCGCGCAGGTGACGCGCTCGGGCGGCGTGGATCGCGAGATTCGCGTCGATCTCGATCCCACGCGCCTGCAGGCGCTGGGCATCACCGCCGACTACGTCAACACGCAGCTGCGCGGGCTGAACATCAACATGCCGGGCGGCATGGCCCAGGTCGGCCAGCAGGAAGAGACGATTCGCACGCTGGGCGCCGCGACGACGGTCTCGGAGCTGGCCGCCGATCAGATTCCCTTGCCCAGCGGCGGCACGGTGCGCCTGGACACGCTCGGCACGATCAAGGACACGCACTCCGAGATTCGCCAGATGGCCTTCCTGAACGGCCAGCCCTGCGTGGCGTTCTCGGTGGCCCGCTCGCAAGGCTCGGCGATCGTGCAGACCGAGGAGGCCGTGCGGGCGCAAGTCGCCACGCTGCAAAAGACGCTGCCGCCGGACGTGCACATCAAGCTGGTGCGCTCGATGGCGGATTTCACGCGTGAGGCCTACCAGTCCAGCATGGACGCGCTGTACGTCGGCGCGTTCCTCGCCGTGCTCGTGATCTTCGCCTTTCTGCGCAGCTGGCAAGCCACGCTGATCGCGGCGCTCGCGATTCCCATCTCGGTCATCTCGACCTTCATGGTCATGAACTGGCTCGGCTACACCCTGAACGGCATCACGCTGCTCGGACTGACGCTGGTGGTCGGCATTCTCGTCGACGACGCGATCGTCGATCTCGAGAACATTCACCGCCACATCGACATGGGCAAGGCCCCCTACGAGGCGGCGATCGAGGCCACCAACGAGATCGGATTGGCCGTCATCGCGACGACCGCGACGATCGTGGCCGTGTTCGTGCCCGTGGCCTTCATGGGCGGCATTCCCGGCCAGTTCTTCCGCTCGTTCGGCATCACGGTGGCCGTGGCCGTCCTGTTCTCGCTGCTGGTCGCCCGGACGCTGACGCCCATGATGGCGGCCTACATTCTGCCGAAGCACACGGGCGGCCCCGTGCGCGAGCCGTTTTACCGGCGCTTCTACGTGCGCTTTTTGGGCCGCACGCTCAACTGGCGCTGGGTGACACTCGGCTGCGCAGCCTTGCTGTTCGTGCTCTCACTGACGCTGGTGCCCTTGATTCCCAAGGGGCTCATGACCTACTCGGACATCGGCCAGATCTCGGTCGCCGTGGATCTGCCGCCGGGCTCGACGATCGAACAGACGGAAAACGCGGTGCTGGCGGCCTCGAAGGTGTTCGAGGGGCGTTCCGAGGTCAAGGCCGTCTTCTCGACGATCGGCACCGCCGCCGCCAACGGCCTGCGCTCGACGGGCGGGGCGGTCTCCAACGGCACCGTCAACGTGATCCTGACCGATTCGCATCAGCGCAAGCTCTCGCAAAGCCAGTTGCAGGACCTGCTGCGCCCGCAGCTGGACAAGATCCCGGGCGCGCGCATCTCCTACAACAGCTTCGGCGTCGGCGGCGCGACCAAGCCTCTGAGCATCATTTTGCGCAGCAACGATCCCGTCACGCTCGCGCGCGTGTCGGATCAGCTGCTGACGCAGATGAGGCAGCTGCCCGAGCTACGCGACGTCAGCAGTTCGGCCGCCGAGTTGCAGCCCGAGCTCGAGATCAAGCCCGACCTCGCCCGTGCGGCCGAACAGGGCGTCTCCGTCAGCTCGATCGGCCGCGTGGCTCGGTTGGCCACGCAGGGCGACGTCGAGTTCAATCTCGCCAAGTTCACCGACGGCGATCAAGAGATTCCGATTCTGGTCGAGCTCGCGCCGAGCTATCGCCAGGACCTCTCGACGATCGGCAATTTGCTGGTGCCGGGCAGCCACGGCTACGTCCCGCTCGACACCGTCGCAGACATTCAGCTCGGCTCGGGCCCGGTGCAGATCAATCGCTACGATCGCGCGCGTCAGGTCACGCTCTCGGCGAACCTGACCCAGGGCGACCTGGGCGGCGCGATGGCCAAGGTCACGGCGCTGCCGGCCCTCAAGAACCTGCCGGCGTCCGTCACGCAAGGCACGCTGGGCGACACCAAGATCATGATCGACATCTTCAGCTCGTTCGCGCTGGCGCTCGGCACGGGCGTGATGTTCATCTACGTGGTGCTGGTGCTGCTCTTCGGCAACTTCACGCAGCCGCTGACAATCATGATCGCGCTGCCGATGTCGATCGGCGGCGCGCTGCTCGGTCTGATGATCGGCCACAAAGAGCTCGACATGATGGCGCTGATCGGCATCGTCATGCTGATGGGCCTGGTGTGCAAGAACTCGATTCTGCTGGTCGAATACGCGATTCGGGCGCGACATAGCGGCCTGCCGCGGCGCGAGGCGTTGATCTCGGCCGGTCACGACCGATTGCGGCCGATTCTGATGACCACGATCGCCATGATCGCGGGCATGCTGCCAATCGCGTTGCAGCTGGGCAAGGGCAGCGATCGCCTCAGCCCGATGGCCGTGGCCGTGATCGGCGGTCTGATCACCTCGACGCTGCTGACGCTGGTGGTGGTGCCGTCGGCTTACACCGTCATCGACGGCTTGCAGCGGCGCTTCTGGAAGCTGATCGGGCGTCCGCTGCCGGAGCCGAGCGCGCCGTCCGAGGACGCGCCCGAAACGAAGGTGACCGTTTCGAATTCTTAACCCCGGTTTAAGCAAGCGCATGCGGGTTCTTCGGGATAGAGTACTATCCCACGACAGGAGACCCGCATGCGCTTTGCTTTTGCCGCCACGATGTTGGCCCTGCTGACGGGCTGCGGGCTCGCGCCCCGTCCGATGGCGATCGCCGCGCCCACCGCGGGCCTGGCGGCAAAAGACGTCACCGGCGACGTGCAGGTGATTCACGACGTCGCCTCGCACTATCTGAGCCTCAAGCGCGACCTGTGGGTCTATTTGCCGCCCGGCTACGGCGACCCGGCCAACGCCCAGAAGCGCTATCCGGTGCTGTACATGCACGACGGCCAGAACCTCTTCGACCCCACGGCCGCGTTCGGCGGCAACGAGTGGCACGTCGACGAGACGGCGCAGCAGCTCATCACCTCGGGGGCAGTGCCGCCGCTGATCATCGTCGGCGTCGCCAACACCGCGGCTCGCATGGACGAGTACACCTGGGTGCCCGGCACGGTGGACGGCCAGACGATGGGCGGCAAGGGGCAGGCCTACGCGAACTTTCTGACCAAAGAATTGAAGCCTCTGATCGATCGCACCTACCGCACCAAACCGGACCGCGACGACACGGGCATCTGCGGCTCGAGCCTGGGCGGCTTGATCGATATCTACCTCGCGCGCTACGACAGCGCCGTCTACGGCAAGATCGGCATCATGTCGCCGTCGGTCTGGTGGGACAACAAGGCCGTGCTCGGCGTCGTTCCGCAAATGCCGACCAACGCGCGCATCTGGCTCGACATCGGCCACGACGAGGGCGACACGCCGCAAGAGATGCTCGGCGACGCCCGCGAGCTCGAGCAGGATCTCATCACGCGCGGCTACACGGCCGGCCAGAATTTGGACTACTTCGAGGACCCCATCGGTGGCCACAACGAGCAAGCCTGGGCTTACCGCTTCCCGATGGTGCTCAAGTACCTGTTCGGGAAGAACTAAGGGCCCGTTTACGGCTCAGCGAGACGCGTCCGCGCTGGCGATCCACCTCGAGCACCTCGACCTCGATCACGTCGCCCACCGAGACGACCTCGAGCGGATTGCGCACGAAGCGCTCGGCCAGCTCGGAAACGTGCACCAATCCGTCGTTCTTGACGCCGATGTCCACGAAGGCGCCGAAGTCCACCACGTTGCGCACGGTTCCCGTGAGGCGCATTCCAGGCTTGAGATCGTCCAGCTTGAGCACTTCCGAGCGCAGATGGGGCTTCGGCAGCTCCTCGCGGGGATCGCGTCCCGGTTTTTCGAGGTTGTCCAGAATGTCTTTCAACGTCGGCACGCCGACGCCCAGCTCGGACGCCAGCGCGTCGAGATTCAGCCCGCCGCGCCGCGCCTTCACCTGTGCGGCGAGCTGCGGGTCCGCTGCGTTCAGCCCCAGCTTCTCGAGCAATCGACGCGTGGCCGGGTAGCTTTCGGGGTGAATCGCCGTGTTGTCCAGCGGATTGTCGCCGCCCGGTATGCGCAGAAACCCGGCGGCCTGCTCGAAGGTGCGATCGCCCAGGCCCTTCACCGCCTTGAGCTCGGTGCGCCCTCGAAACGGCCCCCGCTCGATGCGCCGGGCGAGAATCGCCTTCGCCACCTTGGCGTTCAGGCCCGCCACGTGCGTCAACAGCGCCGCCGAAGCGGTGTTGAGATCCACGCCCACATGGTTCACCGCATCCTCCACGACGCCCGCCAAAGCGTGCGAGAGCGCCTTTTGATCGAGGTCGTGCTGGTACTGGCCCACGCCGATCGCCTGGGGATCGATCTTGATCAGCTCCGCCAGCGGATCCTGCAAACGACGCGCGATCGAAATGGTGCCGCGCTGGGTCGCGTCGAGGTCCGGAAACTCCTCGCGCGCCGCCTCGGAGGCCGAATAGACGCTCGCTCCCGCCTCCGAGACGATCACGTAGCCCACGCCGGCAAGCCCCTTGATCGCCTCCGCGACGAGCTGCTCGGTCTCGCGGCTGGCCGTGCCGTTGCCGATGGCCACGACCGTCACGCCGTACTTGGCGATCAGTCGGCGCAGGGTCTCGATCGCCTCACGCCACTGCTTTTGCGGCTCGTGCGGATATATGGCGATGCCCGGCTCGCGCGGCGTGCCCGTCGCGTCCACCACCGTGACCTTGCAGCCCGTGCGAAAACCGGGGTCGACGCCCATCACGACCTGCCCCCGCAGCGGCGGTTGCAGCAGCAGCGCCTTGAGGTTGGCGGCGAACACCCCGATCGCATGCGATTGCGCGCTCTCCGTGAGCGCCGCGCGCACGTCGCGCTCGATGGCCGGCCCCAGCAAGCGCTTGAAGCCGTCGGCGAAGGCCTCCGCGGCCTGCTCGCGCCAGCCGGGCGCCCGCACTTGCAGCGCCTCGGCCATGAAGGCGAGGATGCGCGCCTCGGGCAGCGCGACGGAGACTTTCAGAACGCCCTCGGCCTCGCCGCGATCGCACGCCAGCACGCGATGCGGCTGCACGCGCGCGACGGACTCCGAAAAATCGTAGTACTGCGCGTACTTGCCCTGCGGATCCTCGGCTTTCGGCGCCTTGACGGCCTGAAGCACGCCCTCTTTCAAAGCCAGCGTGCGGGCGCGGCCACGCACGGACGCGTCCTCGCTCACCTGCTCGGCGAGGATGTCCCGCGCGCCCGCCAAGGCCTCCTCGACGGTCGCGACGCCCTTGGCGGCGTCGAGAAAGCGGCGCGCGGCCTCAGCAGGCGTCTCGCGCGGCGGAGAAGCGAAGAGCGCGGCCAGCGGCGCGAGGCCCTTCTCACGGGCCATGGTGGCGCGCGTGCGGCGCTTGGGGCGGTACGGCAAATAGAGGTCTTCCAACGCCGAAAGCTTGTTCGCTTCGGCGAGCCGGCGCTCGAGCTCGGGCGTCAACAGCCCCTGCTCGGCGATCGAGGCCGTCACCTCGGCGCGACGCTCCTCCAGTCGGCGCAAGCGCGCCAGCGCGTCTTGCAGCGCGCGTAGCGCCACCTCGTCGAGGCCCCCCGTGGCCTCCTTGCGGTAGCGCGCCAGAAAGGGGATCGTGTTGCCCTCGTCCAGCAGGGCGACCACCGTGGCCACCTGCGAGGGCTTCAAGGCGAGTTCTTGAGCCAGGGTCGCTTCGAGATTCGGCGCTTTCGTCATCCCTCTAGGATGCCACTTCGTTGACCGTTTGAACACCCGTCGCGAATACCCCGACCGGTTTTGTGGCATACTGTAAAAACAACAAGCAACCTTACGACGAACAAGGAGTCACCCCGAATGGCAGCACCTTTCAAGGCGTACGACGTGCGCGGCATTTACGGCGAGGACGTCAACGAAGAATTGGCCTACAAGCTCGGCCGGGCCTACGTGGCCTACACCGGCGCCAAGAACGTGGTGGTCGGCCGCGACATGCGGCCCTCGGGCGTGACGCTGCAAAAGGAGCTGGTGCGCGGACTGCGCGCGGCCGGCGCGAACGTGACGGACATCGGCATGGCGAGCACCGACATGATGTATTTCGCCGTGATCTCGCTGGGCGTCGACGGCGGCATCTCCGTGACCGCCTCGCACAATCCCGGCGAGTACAACGGCTTCAAGTTCGTGCGCGAGAAAGCCATTCCCATGGGCCTCGAGAGCGGCCTCGACAAGATCGAGGCGCTGGTGCGCGCCAACACCTTCCCGCCGCTCGACGTCGCGCAGGGCAGCTACCAGGAGAAGCCCGTGCTGGACGAGTTCGTGGATTGGATGCACTCCTTCGTCGATCCCAAGAAGCTGAAGCCGCAAACCGTCGTGATCGACGCCGGCAACGGCATGGGCGGCCCGATCATCGAGAAGCTCTTCGCGGGCTATCCCGGCAAGATCATTCCGCTGTTCTTCGAGCCGGACGGCACCTTCCCGAACCACGAGGCCAACCCGCTGGTCGAGGAGAATCGCCGCGATTTGATCGCCAAGGTGAAGGAGACGAACGCGGATCTGGGCGTGGGCCTCGACGGCGACACGGACCGCGCCTTCTTCGTCGACGGCGACGGCCGCTTCATCGACGGCGACTTCATTCTGGGCTTGCTCGCCAAGCCGATGCTCAAGCAACATCCCAACGCCAAGGTCGTCTACGACGTGCGCTGCAGCGACTACGTGCGCGACACGATCAAGGCCCACGGCGGCGAGGCGCACATGTGGAAGGTGGGCCACGCCTACGCCAAGACCTTCATGCGCGAAATCGGCGCCGAGTTCGGCGGCGAGGTGTCCGGCCACTACTACTTCCGCTACAAGGACGCCTACTTCGACTCGGGCAATCTGACGGTGCTGCTGCTGATGCAGACGCTCTCGGATCAGGGCCAGAGCCTGGCCGAGGCGATGGAAGAGACGCGCAAGTACCACATCTCGGGCGAGATCAACTCGCGCGTGTCCGACGCCGACAAGGTGATGGCCGACATCAAGCAGCGCTACGCCGGCAAGGGCAAGCTCGTCGAGATCGACGGCTTGTCGATCATCGGCGACGGCTGGTGGTTCAACATCCGCAAGAGCAACACCGAGCCGCTGCTGCGCCTCAACTGCGAGGCCAAGACGCAAGAGGCGATGGAGAAGCTGCGCGACGAGCTGTTGGCGCAAATCCGCGGCCAGCGCGATTTAGCGCAAGCTTAGGCCGAGCGTTTCGGCTTCTTTCACCCCGATTTAGCGCCAAGTTAATCCCACACGCCGGCCTTGTCACGCCGTTGTCACGACGACGGCGGACAAGGCTTTCGTGTGCTGAACAGGAGGGAAGGCGTCATGGGCGTGAACATTCAGAGCTTCGTGAACTCGGTTTTTTCGACCTACGACCAGGGGTACTCGGCGAAAGGAATCGACGTGACGGACGAAAGCACGTTGGACACCGGGAAGACCGACCTGATGGGCGTTTGCGAGTACTACAAGACCTACTCGAACGACATGTTCGTCAAGGCCGACGCCAATCACGACGGCATTATGACCCGCCAGGAGCTGACGAACTTCGTCGGGAAGTACGACACCAACCACAACGGCCAGCTCGACGACCGCGGCTGGCTCGCCAAGCTGCTGCACATCGGGGGGCCGAGCGAGCTCGAGAAGTTCCAGTCGCAGTACAAGGAGACCAAGTACCGCGACATGTGCAACTAGCGCTCTCGTTGTATAGGGGCTCACGCCACGTGAGGGTCAAGCCTTGGAATTCTTTCGAGCTTTCACGTAGTCCTTGCCGGCCTCGGCCAACAGCACCGTCGTGTTCTCCACCCAATCTTTCTTGTATTTGGGCCAGTTCTGCCAGCCGTCCGGCAAGCGATGCTCCTTGAACATGGCCGTGAGATCCGCGACCGAAATTGCGGGCTCGCCGTCGATCGTCTTCGTGTTCGGGCTGTGGGCGAGGAAGGCCATCAGCAATCCGAACTCGCCCGAGGTGCCGATCAAATTGTCCTCGCCGAGGGTCTTGGTGGTCGCCTCCGCGAGTTTGCGCGCCTGGTCGTCGCCGTTGCCGCGCAGCTTACCGGCGATCGCCGGAAACGCCTGGGCGATCGCCCGCCCCGTATCCGCGAGCAAAAGCCCGCCGACGTGCGGCGCGAGCACCTTGGCGTTGGGATCGCGCGCCAGGTTCTCGGCCATGAACGCGGCCAGATCCGAGCGCTTGAGGTAGCCGTTCTTCGCATGGCTCAACAGGCGATCGAAGTTCTGCTGATCGAACCGTCCGCTGTCGACCTGCGCGGGATCGCCCTCGAGAATGCCGCTGTGGCCAGGATGCGAACCCTGCGAGCCCGGAAAGTCCAGGCTGAACAATCCGTTCGGCACCGGCGCGCCCAGCTTGCCCGAGCCGTCCGCCATCTTCGCGTGATTGCCCGTCGCGAAGAGCTTGAGCACCTCGCCGAGATCCCCGCCGCCGCTGTTGCCGAGGGCGACCACGTCGTCGATGCTCGCGAGCGGCTTGTCCGCGCTGTTGCGCACGCCGAGCGCGCCCATTGCGACCGCCGAGCCGATGAATGGGCAGGTGGCCTTCTTCGTCGCGACCTGTTGCCGCTCCGCAGGGCTCAGCGAAACCGGTTTGGCCTTCGCGGCCTCGGCCGCGGCCCCGAGTCCGGCGGCGGAGTCGCCGTCATAGCCGGGCGCGTCTGGCTCGGTTACCGGCGCCGACGCTTGCGCGGGTCGCGCCTGGGGAACGGCCGGCAGATCGGCGGTGCGAACCTTGTCCATCGTCGGTGCCTCATGACAATCGGGGGCGACGACGGTCTTATACCCTCGCTCGCCTAGACGGCGACCGTGGCCTCGAACTCCTCGAGCATCTTGTCGAACAGGGCCAAGCCCTTGTTCCAGAAGCCCGGATCCGCAATGTCGATACCGATTCGGCCGAGGATCTCGCCCACCGGCGCCGACCCGCCCGCGGCGAGCACCTCGGTGAACTTGGGCACGAAGGCCTCGCCTTCTTCCTCGTACATCTGGTAGAGCGCGTAGACCAGCAGCTGACCGAAGGCATACGAGTAGCAGTAGAAGCGGTACTGGATCATGTGCGGCACGGTGGCCCAGCGCCAGGGCTCGCCGGGCGCCATTTCGACGCCGGGGCCGTAGAGCTTGCCGGTCTCTTCCTTCCAGAGACGGCAAAAATCGTCCGCGCTCAAGTAGCGCTCGGCGCGCAGGGCATGCGCGCGCTGCTCCCAGCGGGTGTTGACCACCTGCAGCATAATCGTGAAGATCGCGAACTCGATGCGGTTCGCGAGCAGCTGCCGCCGCACCACCGGGTCTTTTTCCATGGCCAGCTGCCGGTTGACGGTGAGCAGCTCGCCAAAGGTCGAGGCCGTCTCGGCGAGCGAGGTGATCGGGTAGTAGTTGAAGGTCCGTTGGCGCTCGCCGGCGAGCAAAAAGTGCACGCCGTGGCC
Organism: Oscillatoriaceae cyanobacterium; assembly: GCA_036703175.1. Taxonomy (GTDB): domain Bacteria; phylum Cyanobacteriota; class Sericytochromatia; order S15B-MN24; family JAQBPE01; genus DATNPP01. The sequence goes on along the minus strand of DATNPP010000193.1, from coordinate 4,580 downwards.
CAGCTCGTGCGCCAGCGCGCCCACGTCGCTCGCGTGGCCGGTGTAGTTGAGCAGCACGAAGGGGTGCATGCCGGGAATCATCTTCGCGCAGAACGCGCCGCCTTGCTTGCCGGGGGCCGGCGGCACGTCGATGTAGCGGCCGTCGAAGAAGCCGCGCGCGCGATCGCCGAAGGCCGGCGAGAAGCTGTCGTAGGCGTCGAGGATGATCCGCCGCGCCTCGGCATAGGGCACCTGACGCCCACCTTCCGCATAAGGCGCGTAGAGGTCGTGCCCGCCGAAGTTCTCGATGCCCAGCGCGCGCGCCTTGAGCGCGTAGTAGCGATGGGCCAGGTGGTAGTGGTTCTCGACCGCGCTGAGCAATGCCTCGATGACTTCCGGCGAGAGGTCCTCGGCCATGAGCGTGGGGGTCATCGGGTTGTCGTAGCCGCGCATTTGAAGCATCTGGCGGTGGTCTTCGTAGACCGTGTTGTACAGGTACGACAACACGTGGCCCTGCTCGGCGAAGGCCTTCAAAAAGCCGTCCGTCGCGATGCGCCGCACTCCGCGATCGGCGTCCGTGCGCAGGATCTTGGCCTCGATGGCGGGCAAGACCTTGTGGCCGTCCGGCAGATCGAGCGGCACGGTCATGCGCGAGGTGATCTCGGTGTAGAGCTGCACCCAGGCCTGGTTGCCGGTCACGTCCTTGGTGGCGACCAGGCGCTCTTCGGCCTCGCCGAGCGCGTGCGGCCGCTTGCTGCGGATGCGTCCCAGGTAGTAGCCGTACTCGACGAGTTCGGGCGCCTCGAGCCACGCGTTCAGCTGGGGCTCGGCCACCGTCTGCAGCTCGCTCTCGAAGAACTTCGTGCCGTTCTCACACTCGGCCGTGGCCGTGCGAATACGCTCATAGAGGCTCTTGATCGCCTCGTCGTTCGTGTCCGCCCAAAAGGCCAGCGAGGTGTACGTGCGCAGCTTGGTGAGCAGATCGGCGTGCGCCTCGAACGCGGCGATCGCCTCACGCAGCTCGGCCGCGGGCAACTGCGCGAGCTTGCCGCGGTAGCGATCGCGCAGCGCGCGGCCTTGCTGGTCCGCCGCCTGCAGATCGGCGTTCAGGCGCGCGTCGCGCGGGCCCTCGTACAATCGGGCGAGATCCCAGCGTAGCGTCTCTTCTGCAGCGGTACCCATCATTGCTCCGGAGTTGGTCTAGACAGCGGCCTCGAACTCTTCCAACATACCCGCAAGCAAGGCTAAACCCTTCTGCCAGAAGGCGGGATCTTTGATATCCACGTTCACACGCCGCAAAATCACGCTCGCCGGCGCCGAGCCACCGGCCGACAGCACGTCGAGCAGCTTCGGCACGAAAGCCTCGCCCTCCTCGCGGTATTGCTGGTACAGCGCGTAGACCAGCAGCTGGCCGAAGGCGTACGAGTAGCAGTAGAAGCGATACTGCACCAGGTGCGGAATCGTGATCCAGCCCCACTGATCCCAGTCGCTGCGCTTCACCGCGTCGCCGTAGACGGCCTGATTGCCCTCGAGCCAGAGCCGGCAGTACTCCTCGGGCGCAACCACGCCCTTTGCGCGCAGCGCGTGGGCGCGTTGCTCCCAGCGCGTGTACATCACCTGGCGCATGATCGTCGTGACGGCGTCCTCGATGCGCGCCGCGAGCAGCTGGCGCCGCACCAGCGGATCGGTCTCGAGCGCCAGCAGACGATTGACCGTGATCAGCTCGGCGAACGTCGAGGCCGTCTCGGCGAGCGGCAGAATCGGGAAGTAGTTCGCGAGCGTCTGGTGCTCGCCCGCGAGCATGAAGTGCACGCCGTGGCCCAACTCGTGGGCGAGGGTCATCACGTCGTCCAGGCGATTGGTGTAGTTGAGCAGCACGTAGGGATGCATGCCGGGGCGCATGCCCGAGCAGAACGCGCCGCTCTGCTTACCCGGCGCGGGCGGCACGTCGATATAGGCCTCCTCGAAGAAGCCCTTCGCGCGCTCGGAGAAGGCCGGCGAGAAGCTCGCGAAGCAATCGAGCACGATGCGGCGCGCCTCCTCGTAAGGCACCTGGCGCTCGACCTCGCTGTAAGGGGCCAGGGTGTCGTGGCTGCCGAAGTCCGAAATGCCCAGCACCTTGGCCTTGGTGCGGTAGTAGCGCTGCACCAGCGGGTAATGGGACTCCACGGCGCTCATGAGCGCCTCGATCACCTCGGGCTCGAGATCCTCGTCGAGCAGCGTCGGCGCCATCGGATCGTCGTAGTTCCGCAGCTGCAGCGTCTGGCGATGATCCTCGTAGATCGTGTTGAAGATGTAGGTGAGCACATGAGACTGGGCGGCGTAGGTCTTGTAGACGCCCACGGTCGCGGCATCGCGCACCCGGCGATCGGGATCGGAGCGCAGCGCGCGCGCCTCGGCGACCGTCACCTCGCGCGGGCCGTCCGGCAGCTCGAGCGACACCTTGAGCCCCGCCGAGATCTCGGTGTAGAGCTGGCTCCAGGCGCCGAGGCCGGAGACGTCCTTGATCGCGAGCACGCGCTCCTCGCCCTCGCTGAGCGTGTGCGGCGCGTACTTCTTGAGGCGCTCCAGATGATAGTGGTAGTTCGCCAATACGGGGGCCTCGAGATAGGCCTTATAGGCGTCGTCGGGCACGGATTGCAGTTCGAGGTCGAAGAACTGGACCGCGTTCATGAGCTCCGTCAGCTCGACGCGCACGCGGGCGAGCAGGCTCTTGATCGCCTCGTCCTGCGTGTTCGCGCTGAACGCGAGCGAGGCGTAGCCGCCCAACTTGCCGAGCTCGTCGCTGAAAGCCTCCTGGGCGACCAGCGCCTCGCGCAGCGCGTCCGTCGACAAGGTGTGAACCTTGCCGTAGTAGCGCGTGCGAAAGGCCTCGGCTTCTTGGTGGGCCCGCGCCAGATCCGTGTCGATCTGCGGATCGTCCGGCCCCCAATAGAGCTTCGAGAGATCCCAGCGCAGATGGGCCTGTTGGGTGGTGCTCATGTGGCCTCCTTACAGCAGCTCGCGCACGCGCTCGGGCGGACGGGCGACGACGGCGCGATCGCCGCGCACCACGATCGGCCGCTCGAGCAGCACGGGATGACCCGCCAGAATCTTGAGTCCCTCGGCGCGCGAAAGGGCCTTGCCCTTGAGCCCGAGGGCCTTGTATTCGTCCTCGCCCGTGCGCATCACGGCCTCGGGCGCCAGCTCCAGCTTGGCGAGCAACGCGTCGAGCTCGACCACGGACAGCGGCGTTTCGAGGTAGCGCACCACGCGGGGCTGAACGCCGGCCTCTTCGAGCAGGGCCAGCGCCTGGCGGGACTTGGAACAGCGGGGATTGTGGTAGATCGTGACGTCTTGCATGGCTTCCGTTCCGTTGATCAAGCGAGAGCTCCAACAGATCTAGCACGAACCGCCTGGCCTTGCCTAGGTTGATGCGGCCACAACGCACAGCGTTTTTCGTCAAGATCGGCGAAGCGGCGGAGCAGGCCATCCGAATACGCTGAAAGCGAACAGAAGGAATCGTTGCCATGCGTCACTGGCCTCTCATCGTCACAAGCCTGCTGCTCGTCGGCGGCTGCGTGGTCACGCCGGCCGCGCCGCCGGATCCGCCGAGCGCGGCGCCCACGCAGGTGCCGTCAGCTTCCCCGACGTTGCCGCCCACGCTGGCGCCGACGCCCGCGCCCACGCCGAGCGCGACGGCGAGCGCCACGCCGACCCCGACGCCCACGCCTTCGCAGCTCACGCAGGTGCCCGAGGCCCAGCACGGCGCCTCGCCCTTCCCATCGCCCTCACCCGCCGGCGAGGCGGCCTACAACCTCGCAGGAGACGTCGTTCAGGCGGGCGCGGGCAACGAGACGGCGCGCGGGGCGATCGACGGCGACCTCTACACCGAGTGGAACGCACGGCAAGGCGTGGGGGCGAGCACCTGGATCGCGATCGACCTCGGCACGAACGAAACCGTCTCGCGGGTCGACCTGTTGCCGGACGCGAGCCCGGATGCGCTCTGTTACTTCAACATCCAGACTTCAACCGACGGAAAACAATGGACTACCGTGGCTCAGGACGCCCACGGTCTCGGGTCGAACAGCGCGCCGGCGTGGGCCAGCGTGAAGTTCACCGCGACCAACGCCCGCTACGTGCGCATCCAGCCGACGGACTGGGGCGCGCGCAGCTGGGTCGCGGTCTGGGAAATTAAGCTTTACCCGTGAGTCCATTCTCCTCTGACGGCCAGAAGGGGCGCATCAGCGCCCCTTCTGGCTTTTCAGTAGAGTTCGGTGCGGGGGCTCGCCTCGCCGCCACGATGGCTGTACTCGCGGGTGATCGGGTCCTTCAGCGGATCAGCCGGGTGCTTCTCCTCGAAGGTCAACTCGCCCTTGTTCGGCCGCGCCCGCGTGCGGCCCGGGGCGTGGCCCTCGAAGATGTACGGATAGCTCTCCGCGAGCTCGAGGTGTTCCGGCTCAGCCATGGCGCCCTCCCTTTCGTATCATCCGATCCAGTGTAACGCCGGGGACGAAGCGAACGAAGCGGCGGGCGAAGGTTGGCGACGCCGTTCAGGGGGCTGACAACGTCGGATCTTGGTCTCCACTGGGCGACTCGTTCGGCATAGGGGTGGGTGCCTC
>DATNPP010000136.1:0-2568 GCA_036703175.1 Oscillatoriaceae cyanobacterium | reverse complement strand
CCCAGTTCCATGCGCTTGCTCCTGTCGGCGGCGGCGGACAAGAGAGTTATCGGCCGAATCGGGTGACATGTGAAGCGTGTCACACCCGCGCGCCTGCCCGCCGCATGCGCCAGATAATGTTGATTATCGGTAAAACCGGTCATTTCGCCGGATCGGCCTGGCGACGTGCCTCAGGTGTGCTTCTCCAATTTCACGATCCAGATAATCCGCAGGCAAGCGCGGCATTTTCGCCAAATTCACAAGATAATCAGAGGCTGTCATGGACGGGCCCTCTCATGGTCCTGAGGCCTTCGGGACCTGTTCGCATGTTCAAGGGCCCGAAAGCAGAATTTCTTCATTAAAGCTTGGCTGTCGATCATGTTGTAGCTTACCCCAAGCTTTCCTAGCCCTTAACCGTTTACGCGATCTTAACGTCCGATGGAAATTCCGGAGCCCTTTTTGGAGTTGAGGGGAGACCTTGGTATGAGCACGATTCAAGCGAACAGCTACGGCCTGGTGCGCTATCCAGCATACACGGCGCCGACGGCCGGCGCCGTGACGCCCACCGCCGTCGCGACGAGCACCACCGCGACCGCCCCCCAAGCCACCTCCAATGCGACCTTGAGCGCCACGCTCGCGCAGCTCGGCACCGAGCTGAGCACCCTGCTCGCCAAGCTCACCGCCTGGATTCAGCGCATGTTCGCCCCGGCGCCCGCGCCCGTCTACGCGCCGACGCCGTCGCCGTACCCCGCGCCGAGCCCGTACCCGACGCCGGGCCCCACCACGACGGCCGGCAATTTGAGTGCCGATCAACTGCGCAGCGGCAACTTCAGCGGCTGCCTCTTCGGCTCCACGACGCCCAGTGGCGTGACGCCGCAGAGCCTGCAATCCGAGCTCGGCCGTCCGCTCGACATCAACCACTCCTACTACCGCTTCGACGACCAGGTGCCCAGCGCCGAAGACAAGGCCGACGTGGCCGCCGGGCGCATTCCGCTGATCTCGTTCAACGCGATCACCAAGGCCGGAGCGCCAGTCAGCTGGGCCGACATCGCCTCGGGCAAGTACGACGCGCGCCTGCGCCAGGTCGCCGACGGGCTCAAGGCCCTGGGCAAGCCGGTCATGTTCACCTTCAACCACGAGCCCGAGAACGACCAGGTGCGCGGCACGCCGGCGGACTATCGCGCGGCCTGGCAGCACATCTCGGACATTTTCGCGCAGGAAGGCGCAAGCAACGTCACCAAGGTCTACGTCACGATGGGCTGGCAACCGGCCCTCAGCGCGGCGTACTATCCCGGCAACGCGGTCGACTGGGTGGCTGGCGATCCCTACAACTGGGCCGACACGGCGAGCAAGCCCACGGCCGCCTGGCGCAGCTTCGCGCAAGCCGCGGGCGGATTCTACAACTGGGCCAAGACGACCGGCAAGCCGATCATGATCGCCGAAACCGGCAGCGCCGAGGATCCGAGCGACCCGAACCGCAAAGCGCAATGGATCACCGACATGGCCGCCACGCTCAAGCAATGGCCCCAGGTCAAGGCCGTCAGCTACTTCGACGACGGCGCCGGGCAGGGTGGCCCGAACACCTGGTCCATTCAATCACCCCAGGCGGTCGCGGCCTGGCGCGCGATGGCGCAGGATCCGTACTTCAGCCGGCACTGACGGGCTTAGCCGGAGCGCTCCGCGCGTTCCGGCGATTGCGGCAGAATCCGGCAACTCACGGAGTAGGGGGGCAGCTCGGCATTCGGCGGGCTCGGGGCGATCGCCTCGAGATGCCAGCCGCGGCCGTCGACGTGCAGCCATGTATGGTACGTCGTGCGCGCCCCCTCACGACGGCGCCGCAGCACGTGGTCCTCGGCGTCGAGCCAGCTGGAATCGCGGCGCACGATCAGGCGCGCGACGACGCGATCGTTCTGCGGCCCGCCTTCGTGGACCTGCATGAACGCCACCGGCGCGAACTCCAGCGCGACCTCGCGGCGCACCGAGCGCGCCGGCCAGTCGTGCAACGCCTGCGCCAGCACCTGCGCGCTCACCCAGGGCTCGAGCTGCGCGAGCGCGTCGCGCGTGGGCGCGCTCCAGAGGCGCTCGGCGATCTCGCGCATGCGCGAGCGCAGGTCCTCTTGATCCCAGACGCCGGGCTGCTTGGCCGACAGCATCGCGATGATGCGCTCGGCCTCGACGTGCCGCGCCGTCTCGAGCGCGTGCTGGCGATAGACGCGCCAACGCCGCGCGAGGCCGGCACCGATGGCCGCGACGGTGAACGCAAGTGGGGCGAGGTACGAATCCATCGGCTGCTCCCTCGGCGGACGTTCCATTATTGTACCCCCCGACGCGCCGTCACGTGTCAGAATTTCGCCGGCCCGCAAGAACGCGCGTCTTGCTCGAAGCCGCAGCCGAAGCATCTTTTCGGCGCACTTGCCGACAACAAAAAGGCACCACCTTCTTTCATCGGGAGCCGACCGTGACCTCACGCCCAGCCGCCCTGCTGCTCGCCTTGATTCCGCTCTTCGCCTCACCGGCACGCGCCATCGAGCTCGTCAGCTCCACCACGACCAACCGAGGCTCGGTGCTGTTCACCTCGAACCTGTCCAC
>DATNPP010000169.1:0-3683 GCA_036703175.1 Oscillatoriaceae cyanobacterium | reverse complement strand
CGGCGGGTTTGACGTTGCCGCGAGCCCTGCCGACCGCGCCCCCTGAGCGGCTCAATCTCTACGTGGGCCCCGAAGGCGGTTGGGCCGGCGACGAGCTGGATTGGCTGCAAGCACACGGCGCCGTCGAGGTGAGCCTCGGCCGGCGCATCCTTCGCACCGAGACGGCCGGGCTGGCGGCCCTGGCGATCGTCATGGCGACCTACGAGCTGGCCTGAGCGCCGGTCGGCACCCAGAAGCGCAGCTTGCCGTCCAGTTCGTTCTCCAGCACGCCGCCGTTCGCCTCGATGATGCGCCGCGAGCCCACGTTGTCCACGTCGCAGGTCACGAGGGCCGGATCGATGCCGAGCTCCGCCGCCAGCGGCAACGTGAGGCGCAACGCCGCGGTGCCGTAGCCGCGGCGGCGCCGCGACGGCCGCACCTCGTAGCCGATGTGGCCGCCGATGCGGAACAGATGGTCGTTCAGGACGTGGCGCAGCGAGACCCGTCCCGCGTAGCCTTCCTCATCGACCATCCAGAGATTCGAGTAGGGCACCATCGCGACCGTCAGCAGCGGATGGCGCAGGCTCTCGACGTAGCGCGCGAAGTCGCGGCTCAGCCAGTCGAGGTCCAGATCGTGATGGCGCCCCTCGCCCTGAAACTCCCGAATCGCCTCGAGGTAGCTGTCGCGATAGCCCGCGTCCGGTGCGACCAGGCGAATGGGGCTAGTGTCGGATGGTGACGGAGTATCCACGCTCGTTGACCTCGTCCGCGACGGCGATCGCCCGGGCGCGATCGCTGAAAGCCCCCAGTTGGGCCTGGTAGTGTCCCGCGTCGAAGACGACCACCGCGTTGATGCCCGCCGCTTGCAGATCCTGTACCTGCTTCTGGGCGGTGTCGCGATCGTCGAAGGGCCCGACCTGCACGCGGTAAATCTCGGTGGCCGCGGCGTTCGCCGTCGGCACCGGGCTCAAGGCCTCGGTCGGCGCCGCCGTCGGGGCCTCGGTCGCAACCGGCGTCGGCCGCTCCGTCGGAGGCTCAGTCGGCGTCGGCGACGTCTTGAAGAGCTTGGCGAGCGGCACCACCGTGCCGATCGGCCCCGGCTCCGTCGTCGCCTTCGTCAGCGTCAAAGGCGCGGCAGGCGTCTCGGACGGCAGCGGCGTCGGCAACGGGCGCGCGCTGCGCATGTCCGAGGGCGTCTTGGTCGCGACGTTGACCGTGGCGCCGTAGGTGTACCAGAAGCCGGCCCAGAAGGCACCCCCGGCGCACGCGATGAGCACGAGCCAGAAGAAGATGTTGCCGAGATTGATCGACCGTTTGGAGGCCACCTAGATTGCTCCTTGCAGAATCAGGGCGCGTGCGGCCGCCACGAGGTGCAGCGAGCCGGTCACGCAACGCGTGCCGTTCGGCGCGATCGCGCGGGCGCGGTCGAGCGCCTGGCGAACGGCAGGGATAAATTCTAACGTCCCGATGGCATTCAGCGCCAGCATTTCCGGCGTCCAACTCGCGGCGTCGGGCACTTCCGTGAGGATCACAGGCCGCTGCGGGGCCGTCAGCGCGCGGATCATGGCCGCGCCGTCCTTGGTCGCCTGGATTCCGGCCACGACGACGTCGGGAGCGCCCCAGGCGGATGTCAGCGCCTCGATCGCCGCGGGATTGTGCGCCCCGTCGAGTAGCCACGCGCCACCGGTCGCATCCGGAAGGCGTTCCATGCGAGCCGGCCACTGCACGGACGCGAATCCCTCGCGCACGGTCGACTCGGTGATCCGCCATCCTGCCGCGCGCAGCGTCTCGAGGGCGGCGATCGCGAGGCCGGCGTTCTCGAGCTGAAAGCGGCCCGCGAGCGGCAAGTCCACGATTCCGAACGCCGTGCTCACGCGCCAGCCTCCGGCCGTCGAGACGCCGTCGAGCGGCTCGACGGCACGCAGCGGTGTGCCGAGACGCCGTGCTTCGTCGCGCAGCACGGCGAGCGCCTCGCCTTGCGCGGTGGTGGCGGCGGGCACGCCGGGCCGAAAAATCCCAGCTTTCTCGAGAGCGATCGCGGCGAGGTCATGTCCCAAACATAACGTATGATCGCGATCGATTGCCGTGATGGCCGTCATCTCCGGCCGCGCGAAGACGTTGGTGGCATCCCGGCGTCCCCCCAGCCCGACCTCGACCACCACGATCTCGGCCGTGTCGGCATAGTAGCGCCACGCCTGCGCGCAGAGCAGGTCAAAAGGGCGCCAGGGCGGCAAGGCCGGGAAGTCCTCGGCGACGCGCTCGGCCACCGCGCCGACCTCGGCGGCGGATTGCGCGAATCTGTCGCGATCGATCGGTCGACCGTCCAGCGCGATGCGTTCGTGCGGGCCGTGCAGGTCCGGCGAGGTATAGCGTCCCACCCGATAGCCGCCCGCCTGCAGCACCGCCGCAATCAGGGCGACGGTGCTGCCCTTGCCGTTGGTGCCGCCCACATGAACGATCGGAAAGCGCAAATGCGGATCGCCCAGCGCCGCGAGCAGAGCGCGGCGCCGGGCGATCAGAGATTCGTCGAGGCTGGGACCGGTTACTGCCATCGCGCCAGCTGCTGGCGGGCCGATTCGAGCTGCACGACGATCTCCTCGTTGCGCGCGCGCAGCTTGTCCACGACCGCCGCGGGCGCCTTGGCCACGAAGGCCTCGTTGGCGAGCTGCCCGCGCACGCGCTCGAGCTCGGACTCCAGGCTCGAAGTCTCCTTTTGCAATCGGACGATTTCCTTTTCGAGCACGTCGCCAAACTGCTCCAGGGGCAGGATCACGCGGGTCTCGCCCACGTGGCCGGTCGCGGCCTTGACGATCGCCGGCGCCGTGTCGACGAGGCGCACCTCTTCCGAGCGGCTCATGCGCGCGATCAGGGGCGCCATGGTCTCGAGCGCCGCCCGATCCTCGGCCGCCGCCACCAGCACCAGCTCGTCGGCCTTCTTCGCCGGCTCGATCTTCAGCTCGGCCCGCATGTTGCGCACGGTGCGCACCGTCTCGATCAGCAGATTGACCTCGCGCTCGGCCGCCGGATCGCGCCAGGTGGCCTGCGCCACGGGCCAGGCCGTGTGCTGCAGCGTCTCCGCCGGCTCGGCCCACCCGCGCTCCACGAGCAGCTGGTGGATCTCCTCGGTGATGAACGGCATCACGGGATGCAACAGCTTCACCAGCGCGTCGAGCACCGTCTTGAGCACCCAGCGCACCGCTTGGTCGCCCTCGTCGAGGCGCGGCTTGGCGAGTTCGATGTACCAGTCGCAGAACTCGTTCCAGGCGAACTCGTAGAGCGCCTGGGTCGCCGTGGCGAACTCGTAGGTCTCGAGGTCGTGCGTGACCTGGTCGATCACGCTCGCAAGGCGACTGAGAATCCAGCGATCCACGGGCGAGTCCAGCTGCGCGGGCGCACTGGGCGCCGCGCCGGTCGCGGCCTTGAGCAGCACGAAGCGGCTCGCGTTCCAGAGCTTGTTCGCGAAGTTGCGGTAGGCCTCGATCTTCTCCTCGCGGAAGCGCACGTCCTGCGCGCTCGTGCCGGCGCCCGCCATCCAGTAGCGGCAGGCGTCCGTGCCGTACTTGTCCATGATCTCGAGCGGATCGACGCCCGTGCCCTTGGACTTGGACATGCGGCGTCCCTGCGGATCGAGAATCGTCGCGTGGATGATCACGTCGCTGAACGGAATCTCGCCCAGAAACTCCAGCGAGCTGAAGATCATGCGC
>DATNPP010000123.1:0-15344 GCA_036703175.1 Oscillatoriaceae cyanobacterium | reverse complement strand
TGCTTGCGCGCGAGCATCTTGTCGAGGTTCAGCTTCACGCCGCCCACCTCGACGCCGATGTCGTCCAGGTGCTGCACGTGCTCGAACTGCTCCGAACTGTCCAGCATGGCCTTGCTCGGAATGCAGCCCACGTTCAGGCAGGTGCCGCCCAGGCTGGGACCGCCCGAGGCGTTCTTCCAGTCGTCGATGCAGGCCGTCTTGAGGCCCAGTTGCGCGGCGCGAATCGCGGCCACGTAGCCGCCGGGGCCGCCGCCCACCACGATGACGTCAAAAGTATCCATTTTCGCCCCCTACAGCGCCAGCAGCATGCGCGCGGGATCCTCGAGCAGCTTCTTGATCGTCACGAGGAACTGCACGGCCTCCGCGCCGTCGATGATGCGGTGGTCGTAGGTGAGCGCCAGGTACATCATGGGACGCAGCACCACCTGGCCGTTCTCGCCGACCGGGCGCTCGACGATCGCGTGCATGCCGAGAATCGCGCTCTGCGGCGGATTGATGATCGGCATCGACATCAGCGAGCCGAAGATGCCGCCGTTCGTGATGCTGAAGGTGCCGCCGGAGAGGTCCTCCAGCGTCAGCTTGTTCGAGCGCGCGCGGGTCGCGAAGTCGCCGATTTGCTTCTCGATGTCCGCGAGCGACATCTGGTCCGTGTCGCGCAGAATCGGCACGACGAGGCCGCGCTCCGTCGCGACGGCGATGCCGACGTCGAAGAAGCCGTGGTAGATGATGTCCGTGCCGTCGACGGTCGCGTTGATGATCGGGAACTTCTTCAGCGCCTCGGTGGCCGCCTTGACGAAGAAGCTCATGAAGCCGAGCTTCACGCCGTGCTTCTTGGTGAACTCGTCCTGGTAGGTCTTGCGCAGTTCCATCACCGGCGCCATGTTGACCTCGTTGTAGGTCGTGAGCAGCGCGGCGGTGTTCTGGGCCTGCTTGAGGCGCTCGGCGATGCGCTGGCGAATGCGCGTCATGGGCACGCGCTCCTCGGCGCGCGCGCCGCGCGGCAACGGCGCGGCGGGGGCCGGTGCAGGAGCGGCCTTGGCGGCCTCCACGTGCGCGAGCACGTCGCCCTTGGTCAAACGCCCGTCCTTGCCCGTGCCTTTGATCTCGGCCGGGTTCGCGCCCGTCTCGGCGACCAAGCGGCGCGTCGCGGGCGAGAGCTCGGCCCCCACCGCCGCCTCGGCTTTGGCCGCGGGCGCCGCGGCCGGCGCGGCCGCCGCCGCGGGAGCCGGCGCCGCCGTGGCCTTGGCCTCGGTATCCAGCTTGCCGATCACTTCCTCGCCCTGCACGATCTCGCCCTCGGGGCGCAGAATCTCGGTCAGCACGCCGTCGTTGAGCGCGGTGACCTCGAGGACGACCTTGTCGGTCTCGACGTCCACGAGCTTGTCGCCGCGCTGGACGGCCTCACCGGGCTGCTTGTGCCAGGCGAGCAAACGTCCTTCGCTGACGGATTCGGAAAACGGGGGTACCTTGATGTCGACGAGCATGCGGTCTCCTTGCCCGGCGCCGGCCGGGCCTGCTGCGTGTGTGCGAGATTAGTGCGCGAGGGCGGGTTGCGCCACGCCCAGCGCCTGGTGGATCAACGCGGACTGTTGCACGGCGTGCAGGTGATGCACGCCGGTCGCGGGCGAGGCCGCGCGAGCGCGCCCCGCGTAGCCGAGCGTCTGGCCTTCGGAGAGACAGCCCTGCAGGTCGTCCCGAATCATCAGCCAGGCGCCCTGGTTCTGGGGCTCTTCTTGCGCCCAGACCACCTGGGCGTTCGGATACTTCAGCAGCTGCTCACGCAGCTGCGTCGCCGGGAAGGGGTAGAGCTGCTCGATGCGCACGATCGCCACGTCCCTGGCGCCGGCCTTCTCGCGCGCCTCGACGAGCTCGAAGTACAGCTTGCCCGAGCAGAGCACGACGCGCTTGCCGCTTTGCACCTGCTCGTCGCCGATCACGAGCTGATAGCCGCGATCCGCGAGGTCCTCGAGGCTCGAGACGGAGAGCTTGTGGCGCAGCAGGCTCTTGGGGGTCATCACCACCAGCGGCTTGCGGTACGGGCGCACCATCTGGCGGCGCAGCAGATGGAACATCTGGGCCGGCGTGGACGGCACGCAGACCTGGATGTTCTCCTCGCCGCCGAGCTGCAAAAAGCGCTCGAGGCGCGCCGAGGAGTGCTCGGGGCCCTGGCCCTCGTAGCCGTGCGGCAGCAACATGACGAGCCCCGCGTAGCGGCTCCACTTGGTCTCGCTGGCGCTGATGTACTGATCGATCACGGCCTGCGCGCCGTTGGCGAAGTCGCCGAACTGCGCTTCCCAGATGACCAGCGCATCGGGCAGCGTCGAGGAATACCCGAACTCGAAGCCGAGCACCGATTCCTCGGAGAGCGGCGAATCGTACAGCTCGAAGCGCGCGCCGCTCTCGACGTGCCGCAGCGGAATCAGCAGCTCGCCCTCCGCGCCGCCGCCGTCCGCCTGATTGTGCAGCACGGCGTGGCGGTGGAAGAAGGTGCCGCGGCCCACGTCCTGGCCGGTGATGCGCACGCGGTAGCCCTGCTCCAGCAGCGAGGCGTAGGCCAGGTTCTCGGCCATGCCCCAGTCGAGCGGCTGGGTGCCCTCGGTCATCGCGCGGCGCGCCTTGATGATCGCCTCGACGCGCGGATGCAGCTTGAAGCCTTCCGGAATCGCCGTGAGCTTCGCGCCGAGCTTCTTGAGCTCGGCCAGCGGCACGCGCGTCTCGCCGGGGGCGGTCCAGCGCTTGCCGTAGTAGGGCTCCCAGCGCTTGAGGTAAGCCTTGTCGACCCCCGGCTCGGCGTGCTCGGCGACGCTTTGGGCGGCGTCGAGCGCGTCGCGGTAGCGGTTTTGCAGTTGCTTGGCCTCGTCGGCGCCCAGCAGGCCGTCCTTTTCGAGCGCCTGCGCGTAGAGCGCGCGGGTGCCGGGGTGCTGATCCACCAGCTTGTACATGCCGGGCTGCGTGACGCGCGGCTCGTCGGCCTCGTTGTGGCCGTGGCGGCGAAAGCAGACCAGATCGACGAAGACGTCCTTGCGGAAGGCGCGCAGAAAATCCATCGCGAGCTGGCAGGCATACACGGCCGCATCCGGATCGTCGCCGTTCACGTGGAACACGGGCGCCTGAATGAACTTGGCGATGTCCGTGGCGTAGTAGCCGCTGCGCACGTCCTGCGGATTCGAGGTCGTGAAGCCGACCTGATTGTTCACGACCACGTGCAGCGTGCCGCCGGTCGTGTAGCCGCGCAGGCGGCTCATGTTCAGCGTCTCGCTGACGATGCCCTGGCCGGGCAGCGCCGCGTCGCCGTGAATCAGGATCGGCAGCACCTGTTTACGCTGCGTGTCGCCGCGGTAATCCTGACGGGCGCGCACGGAGCCCTCGACCACCGGATCGACGAGCTCGAGGTGCGAGGGGTTGAAGGCCAGGGCCATGTGCACGGCGCCGCCGGGCGTCGCGACGTCGGCGGAGTAGCCCATGTGGTACTTCACGTCGCCCGAGAGGCCCTCCGGCAAATCCTTGGTGCCCTCGAACTCGGCGAAGAGCTCGCTCGTGGGCTTGCCGAAGAGGTTGATCAGCACGTTCAGGCGGCCGCGGTGGGCCATGCCGACCACGATCTCGTGCGTGCCGGCCGCGCCCGCGCGCTGGATCGTCTGGTCGAGCATCGGAATCAGCGTCTCGCCGCCTTCGAGCGAGAAGCGCTTCTGGCCGACGTAGCGGGCGTGGAGGTACTTCTCGAGGCCCTCGGCGGCATTCAGCTTCTCGAGGATGCGCTTGCGCGTCTCGGCGTCGAAACGGCCACGGCCGCCGTCGGATTCGATGCGGGTGTGCAGCCATTCGCGCTCGAGACGGGGCAGCTCGCCGTACTCGAAGCCGATCGGGCCGCAGTAGATCTTCTTGAGCTGCGCCACGACCTCGCGCAACGTGCCCGTGAGCGGCGCTTCGGTGATCGGCACGTTCATGTCCGCGTCGGTCAGCCCATAGTACGCCGGGTCTAGCTCGGGCACGGGAATCTCGGCCTTGCTGCCCAGCGGATTGATGCGCGCGGCGAGGTGGCCGAGCGTGCGATAGGCGTTGATCAGCGCCATCGCGCCGATCACGCTCGACGGCGCCTCGGACGGAGCCGCCGCGGCGATCGTGCGGCGCTGCTCGGCCAGGCGCAAAAAGGCCTGCTGCACGGGAAAATGGGCGCGCTCGGCGCCGTCCGGGCGCACCTGCTCGAAGTAGTGGCGCCACTCGGGATCGACCGAGAACGGATCGTGCAGGTAGGCTTCGTACATGCCCTCGACGAAGGCCGCGTTGGCACCGGACAGGAAAGTTGGCTCGCTCACGCTCATGGGATCACCCGTTCCTCACGCTCGGCGGGCCGCGCCCGCCTTGAAACACGCATTTTCGAAGGGCCCCATTTTAGCAAATGGCACGACCGCCGTGCGTGACGATCGCCTCAATGCCCGAGCCGCTTCGCGCTTCGATCCTGCGACGATAAGGTCCATGTGTCAAATATATAATCCACGCACCAGTGATATCTTTTTGATATCATCGAGGGCATGGAACTGCGACACCTGCGTTACTTCGTGGCCGTGGCCGAAGAGCTGCATTTCGGCCGCGCGGCGAAGCGCCTGCACATCGCCCAGCCGCCCTTGAGTCAGCAGATACGCGCGCTCGAAGCGGACGTGGGCGTGCCGCTGTTCAACCGCAATCAGCGCGGCGTGGCGCTCACGC
The DNA here is from genome assembly GCA_036703175.1 of Oscillatoriaceae cyanobacterium. Taxonomy (GTDB): domain Bacteria; phylum Cyanobacteriota; class Sericytochromatia; order S15B-MN24; family JAQBPE01; genus DATNPP01. Next base: position 10,637 of record DATNPP010000123.1, on the reverse strand, counting down.
CCGCGGGACGCGTGTTTTTGCAAGAGGCGTACAAGGTGCTCGCGGACGCCGAGCAAGCGATCCTCAAGGCCCAGCGCGCGAGCCGCGGCGAGATTGGCGTCTTGCGCATCGGCTTCGTGACCTCGGCGGCCTACGGCAAGCTGCCCGAAATCATCCGCGCCTTTCGCGAGCACTATCCGGACGTGACGCTCGAGCTGCAGGACGAGGGCACGCTCGCGCAGCTCGAGCGCTTGCAGAGCGGCGCGCAGGACGTCGGGTTTCTGCGACTGGACGAATCCATGGCGACCGCCCAGCGCGCCGAGGGGCTGCACCTGGAGCCCGTGTGGCACGAGCCCTTCATGGTGGCCTTGCCGGAGCGGCATCGGCTGGCCTCCCAGCCGGCGATCGCCCTGCCCGAGCTCGCGAACGAGGACTTCGTCTTTTTGCCGCGCGCGCGCAGCCCGAACATCTACGACCAGGTGATGGCGCTGTGCCGCGATGCCGGCTTCAGCCCGCGCATCGTGCAGGAGGCGAGCCTCACGCAGACGATCCTGGCGCTGGTCGCCGCGGGACTGGGCGTGACGATCACGCCCGCCTCGTCGCAGACCCAGCCGCCGCCGGGATTGGTGTTCCGGGCGATCGCCGGCACGACCTGCGAGACGCAGATGCTCGCCGTCTGGCGCGAGAGCGACCACTCGCCGACGCTCGCGGCGTTCGTGAGGACCGTGCGCGGCGCGTTGGGCGAGTTCGCGCCTACTGCTGCAGAATGAAGTTCTGAAGCGACTGCACGAGCTCGGGGTGGTTGGTCTCCTGGCTCATGTCGTGCGCGACGCCCGGGAAGGTCTTGACCGTCATGGCCTTCGAGCCGATCAGGTGCGCATAGAGCTTCGACACGCCGTTGACGGCCACCTGGTCCTTGCCGCCCATCGCGATCAGCAGCGGGCCCTGCATCGAGCGGCCCTTGAGCGCCACGTCGCCGGCCATCTTGGCGACGTCGTCGAACAAGCCCGCGGGCACCTTGAGGTCCTTGGCGCCCGTCAAAGCGAACTCGGGCGAGGCGGGATTGGTCGTGAGCGGCACGCCGGCGCTCATGGGCGTGTCCACCAGGGACTTCTGCGCCTTCTTGTCAATCAAGCCGAGCCCGACGCGCAGCGAGTCCTTGAGGCCCAGGAACTTGTTCGCGACCACCGGCGCCATCGCGACCACCGGCAGCTGCGCCGCGTTGTGGCGCGCGCTCCAGTCGAGCGCGATCATCGAGCCGAGGCTCACGCCGCCGACCGTCACCGGCACGCCGGGGTTCTCCTTTTGCGCCTGGGCGACCACCTGCTGCAGATCGTCCGCGTGCTGATGAAAGCTGGGAGCCTCGGTGCGCGAGCCCACGGCGTAGCTCTTGATGCCCTTTTGCGACAATTGCTCGCCCATCGCGTCGAAGTACTCGGGCTTGCCGAGCGTGCCTTGCTGCATGACGAACACGGCCTTCGGCTTGCCCGACACCTCGGTCGTGCGGTAGGCGATCGCCTGACCGTCCGAGGCGAAGAGCGCCCCGTCGCGGTGCGCCGCGAGGGCGAGGCGATCGCTCAGCTGCGCTGCCGTCGATTGCACGGAAGCGTCCACCACGGGCGCCGCGTCACGGCTCACGCCCTTCGAGAAGAGCGACGCCGCGCGATCGGTCAACGCGTTCAACATGCCCATGCGGACTTTCCTCCAGCCAACGACTTTTCCGAGTTATCGGGCTGTCAAGAAACCCGCCTTCTTATCGTCGCGCTAAGCTTCGGGCAAACATGGGTTAATGCCGCGGGCTCAGGCCGAGGCGGACTCGCTGCTCGCGGCGGCCTGAACCGTCCCCGAGCGCTCCAGCGACGCGACCCACTCGGGGTCGACGCGCTGTGCCACGTCGCGATCCACCGAGCCGCTGACCATGCCGCTCAAAATGCCACGGTTCTTGGGCACCAACAAGACCATCGCGAGATGCCCCAGGACCAGCACGCCGATGAGGCCGGCGGCAATCAGGTGCAGCTTGGAGAAGATCTCGCTCGTCGCATGGGGAATGCCGAGCGTGCGGCTATTGAAGATCAACAGGCCCGAGAAGATCATCCAGCCGATGAAGGCCTGAAAGAGCCTCAGGTTCACCCGCTGGCCCTGATTGAAGCGCACGGCGGGGTGCTGCGTGCGCCGCCAGGCCAACGCCGCGAAGAGCAGCGTGGCGGCAATCAGGCCGCCGCCGCCGAGCCAGACGTGGAACAGCAGCAAATAGTGCGGCCCGTGGGTCGCGTGGGGGCCGCGTGGATGGTAGTGATCCAGGTGCAGCCAGAGGCTCGTGCCGGTTCCCAACAAGAAGAGGACCGCCAGGGCGTTGCCCCAATGGTAGGCGCGCTCGCCTCGCGTGAACCGTGCAATCCGCCCGCTCATTGGTCTTCCTTTCAAACCTCGACGGCCGTGCACCCTCAGAAAAAGGGAATCCACCGTCGGCCCCATTATCCCACACGCGCCGCTCTCGTAACCTGGCAAGCGACGGAGATCCGCCGGACGCCCCCATGCGAAAACGCGCAGCCGAAGCTGCGCGTTCAAGTATTTTTCAGGTTCGACGGGGGCTCAGGCGGAGTCGCGCGAGCCCTCGGCCTGAGACGCGGGCTCCGTGCCGGGCGGCGCCATCAGCACGGCATGCACCGGCTCGGCCTCTTTTTGGATGCTCTGCTCGGCGTGACTCATGCCCTTCTTGAACTCCTGAATGCTCTTGCCGATGGAGCCGGCGAGCTCGGGAAGCTTCTTGGGGCCGAAGAACACCAGCGCGATGCCGGCAATCACGATCAGCTCGGGACTGACTATCATGAGCGTTTCTCACTTTCGCAAGGGGTCCAGTCTTAATATACACCCCGGCCACGCGTTCTAACAGTCCTGGCGCGTATGACGGGCCCCGAGCGCCTTCCCGCGATCTTAGGTTTTGGCTAAATTTCGGCTAAAGGAATTCGGTTGCGACAATTGTCAGCCTATTAACAACACAGCCCCTCTGACTGGAAAGGCTGTATCCCGTGGCCGTCGTCGCCTCCGCGCTTCCCAAGATCGCTGCCCCCGTCCCGGCTCGCGCCCCGCAAGCCGCGGCGAAGCCGGCGGACGACCAGAGCAAGGTCAGCGTGCTGAGCTTCCGCGTTCTGCCCGGCGCAGGCGCGCCGGTCGTGAGCGCCAAGACGGATTCGACGCTGGGCAAGACCGGCCCGATTCCCTGGCTGCTGAACAAGCTGGAGAGCATGGGCGCGACGGGCGCCAAGGTGGCGGGCGGCGTGCGGTTCTTCACGCGGCTGGTCGGGCCAATCATGTACGGCGTCTCGGCCTACTGGAATTTGCGCATGCTGCCCTCGGTGATGCACGACAAGACCATCAAGACCAGCTCGAAGGTGATTCTCGCGACGGGCAGCGGCCTGGTGACGGTGGGCGCGATCGGCGCGGCGATCGCCGCGATGCCGGTCAAGCTCGCCGAGGACATCGGCCTGGGCATGAGCAACCTGGTCCGCGCCAACAAGATTTCAGGCATCTCGGGCGGCCTCGCCGGCCTGGGCTTCGGTTTGATCAACATGATCGAGACGATGCGCGACAAGAACGCCTCGCCCTCGAAGCGCTTCTTCGCCAAGGTCGGCTTCGGATTGGGCGCCTTGAGCTTCGTGACCGGCTCGGCCGCCATGATCATGTCGATGATGGGCGGCGGCGGCCTCGCCATCGGCCTGTGCTCGAAGATCGCCACCTTCGGCGGCTTGCTCGGTCTGGTCGCCAACCTCGGCCAGGCGGTGCTCGGCAAGAACGGCTGGCTCAACAGCCACCTCAAGGGCACCTTCCTGGGCTAGAACACTTTTCGAGATCCGCGCCGAAACGCCCTCGCCACCACCCGGTGGCGAGGGCGTCGCCGTCTAACGGCTTGCTGACGTGATCCGGATTATTAAATCCGCAATAAGTGTTGAAAAAACCTCTGTAAAAGGCCCTGTCGCGGACCGGGCCTTAACTGTACATTGGCTATTGTTAACCTGTGCTTAGGGTTACATTCAGCCGCGGCGTGTCGCGCCGCCCCTGTGGGATCACCGTGTCAAGGCTCAAAGGAAGTGTCATGAGACCTAACCGAAACCCGCTCGCTTTCGCCGCGATCGCCTCGTCCCTGTTGCTCGCCGCCTGCGGCGCCAATCCGCAGCCGCTCTACGGCCCGATGCAGCAGTCCTATTTCCAGGCCCTGGGCCGTAGCTCGGGCAGCCTGCAGATGCACGTGATGCCGGATTCCGGCCCGGACTTCATGCACAACGCCGTCACGCGGGCGCGCCGCTCGGTGCAAATCGAGTGCTACATGCTGACGGAGAAGACGCTGATCCAAGACGTGATCGCCGCCAAGAAGCGTGGCGTGCAGGTCCAGGTGATGCTCGAGCAGCATCCCTACATGGGGCCCAACCCCTCGCCGACCGGCCCGAACCAGTCCACGGCCAAGACGCTCGCCCAGGCCGGCATCCAGGTGCGCTGGACCAGCCGCAAGTTCCGCTACACGCACGCCAAGATTCTGCTCGTGGACGGCCAGACGGCCTTCGTCTCGAGCGCCAACTTCACGTATTCGGGCCTCAACAAGAACCGCGAGTACATCGTGACGGACACGCAATCGCAAGACGTCGCCGAGCTCGAGCGCATGTATCAGGCCGACTACGCCTACAACTCCTTCACGCCCAGCGCGACGGACCTCGTCATCAGCCCGGTGAACTCGCGCGCCGGGCTCTTCGAGCTGATGAAGAGCGCCAAGCACGACATCAAGATCCAGGACGAAGAAGCCGGCGACCCCGCGCTCGACCAATTGCTCAAGACCAAGCTCGCCGAGGGCGTGCACGTCGAGGCCCTGCTGGGCGCCGAGAAGTCCACCCCCGCGCCCGGCGAGCCGTACACCGAGCCCGGGAACGTGGTCACGGGCCGCACCTGGAGCTCGTACGGCGCGCAGGTGCGCTTCCAGAGCTCGCCCTACCTGCATGCCAAGGCGATCGTGGTCGACGGCCAGGCGATGTACGTCGGCTCGGTCAATCTGTCCACCAACTCGATGGACAACAACCGCGAGGTCGGCATCGTCGTGCACCAGGCGGATCTGATCAATCCGGTGCTGAACGCGTTCGCCAGCGACTGGTCGCGCGCGGACGCCACGGCCCAGGCCTCGGATCTTTTCCCGATGTTCGGCACCTAGCGCTTCGCGCTGGCATTTGAGCCTGCGGCGCGCCCGATGAACGGCGGCCAGCAGACAAACTTACGGTTCGGGTATAGTTCGAGAGAAACCGAGGCGAGGCGCGCGATGGATCTCTACGAGGCGTTACCCGGCCAACACATCGTCGAGGGAGAAACGGTGAGCCTCTTTTCAGAAGTGCCTCTCGGTTTTCTTCTGGCGGCCGTCGTTTTGCTCGTCTTTTGCTGGCACTCCGTTCAACTCACCGGTCAACGAAACGGCGAGTGCGTGTTGACCCAGACGAGCGTGGCCGGCGCTTACCACTGGCATTTTCCGGCATCGGCGCTGCGCGGCGCCCAAATACAGGACAGCCGGGACAGCAAGGGGCATCGCACCTATCGCGTGGCGCTGGATACGCGCACGGACCTGTTGCCGCTGTCCTGGTACAGCACGGACCTGGAACAGGTTCAGCAGGAGGCCGACGCCGTCAACGCGTTCGCGCAGGGCAAAAGCCCGAATCTGGACGTCAAGGAAGACGGAACCCTCATGCTCGAAGCCGGCCTGGTCTGCTTGGGCCTGGCGGCCTTGATATGGCCGCCGCTTTGCGTGCGCTTCGAGCTTCAATTCGCCGCCGGGGACGATCGCGTGACTTACCGGCGCGTCACGCGGCTCGGAGGACGGCGTCGCGAATTCGCCCGCGGGCAAATTCGCGACGTCCGAATCGAGCACCTGATCAAATGGCGCGGCAAAGCGTGGAGCCGCGTGCGATTGGTACTCGAAGACGGACGCAAGTTCACGCTCTCGCACTACCCGACGATCGATGCGCTCGAGCGCGACGTGGTGAAGTTGAGAACGCTCTTGGGAATCGGCCGCAGCGCCCAAAGCGTCTGAGAGCGGCGCTCCGTCGCTAGCGCTCAGAGCCCACGGTCGGCGTCGCTTCCGCGTCGGAACTTCCCAGGGCCGCTTCTTGCTGCGCGAGCGCGGCCAGTTCAGCGGCAATCCCCGTCAAGCGCGCGAAGTGCCGCCGAAGGTCCTCCGGCCACGCGGCCATCAAGGCCTCGGCTCGCGCGAACTCGTCTCGGTACAGCGCGCGCAGGACCTCCTCGAATCCAGGCTGATCGCCCGCGAGCACGCTCATCGCCTTGTTGGCGGCCTCACGCGCGGCCCGTAGCGCGTCCTGCGCCCGGTGCCGTTTGCGGGCGTCGTCCACCAATCGACGCAGCGCCGCGGACGCGCCGCCCGGTTGAGCCGCGAGCCAGTCCCAATGCCGCGGCAGCAGCGAGACCTCGCGCGACACGACGCCCAGCTTCGGCCGTCCCGGTCCCAGGCGCCTGGCCTCCGTTCCGGCGGGCTCCAGCCGCCCGAGGATGGCCTCGGCGCTGCCGTTGGATTCGACTTCCGTTCGAATGCCGGTCGCATCGTCGAAGATGACGACGGCGGCCGTGCCGTCGGCGATCGCCTTTTGCGCGCGCGCCAGCACCGTCTCGAGTTGGTCGCTCGTGCACAGATGGCGCCGATGATCCGCAAAGGCGGTGTAGGTATGGGTGCGCTCGAGAAGCGCGTCGAGTCGGGAATCCAAAACAACCTCCTCGCCCGGACAAGCAAGCCCGAGGCGAGGGTTATAATACCCGGGTAAAATTACTTCGTCAATATCTTCCGGGTAAAATTGACGAACGATCAGACCGGCTCGAGTCGACGATGAGGTTCCGCCGGCAGTTCCAGGCGAATGCGATCGCCGGGCCGCACGTCGCCGGACTGCACCACCACGCCCATGACGCCGGATTTGCGAACGACGTTGCCTTCCGCGTCACGATCCAGCACCGCCGCCATCAGGCCTCTTTGAAAGCGATCCAGCTGCGCGCAGGGATTGCGCAGGCCGGTCACCTCGACGATCGCCGAATCTCCGAGGTGCAATCGCGCCCCAGTGGGCAGTCCCAACAGGTCGACGCCGCGCGTCGTCACGTTCTCGCCCATTTCCCCCGCCGCCACGCGAAAGCCCTGGGCGTTGAGCGCGTCGTGCAGTTCGGCGTGAAGGAGGTGTACCTGGCGCAAATTCGGCTGCGCGGCGTCACGCTTCACGCGCGCCACATGTTGCACCGTGGCGCCGGCGTGCGCGTCCCCTTCGATGCCGAACCCGGCGACGAGGCGGATGGACTCCCGGCAGGGCTTGCTGAAGCCGTGCGCGGAATCCCGGCACACGGCGACGACGACTGGCTCCATGACGCTTTAGATACCCAGATTGACGTCGTCCGTCGAGCCCGGCTGCACGCTCTGCTGGGTCCAGGCCATCTTGCTGAAAGTGCCGTCCTTTTGGGCTTGCAACAGATTCAGCGTGAACGGGCAGCCTTCGGGCACGCTGAGCGTCACGCGCAGCGTCGAGGTGGCGACGTCCTGCTCGTCGTAAACCTGGTTTCCGTCGGACGAGGTGGCTTGCAGCCGCAGCTTCGTGGGGGAACCGGCGTCGCCGCTCTGCAGCCGGAACGCGTGCGGCATCGGGCTCGAACAGCCCATCGGTTGCATCGTGCCGTTGGGCTGCGGAAAGGGGGTGCCGCCGCCAGTCGGGCCCGGCGTGCCGTTCGATTGAGGACCGGGCCTGCAGAAATCGTCGGAGTTGATTTTGCCGTCGCCATTGGCGTCATACGACTTGAACAGCTCGTCCGCCGAGGCGCGAGTGCCGTCCGGATGCGCGCCGAGCTGCGGTTGCTCCTGGTACATCTTGTCGAACTCGTCCGCGCTCATCACGCCGTCGCCGTTCGTGTCGTAGTGCGTGAAGTTTTGGGGGCAACTCACGTTTCCGCCATTTCCGGATCCCATCTGGCCGGGCCCCATTTGACCGGGCCCCATTTGACCGGAACCCTGGCCTTGCTGCCCGCCCGAGTTTGTCGCTTGCGCGCTGAAGAAGGCGCACAGCTCGTCTTCGGTCACCTTGCCGTCGCGTGACGTGTCCGCGTCGCGGAACGCGTCGTCGGGCGTGGGCAGGTGCTGCGCGCCGTGGCTCGCGGCGTCCGCGAGAATGCGCTGGAAATCGGCGAGCGTCAGCGCGCCGTCGTTGTCGAGATCGTTCGCCATCAACAGCGCATGGCAATCCGGAGGGCCGCCGTTGCCGTTGCTCACGAGCGAATCGGCGAGCTCTTGCTTCACTTGCGACAGCGAAGCCTTGACGTCCGCGAGCTCCTTTTGAATCTCGCTGAGCGCGCTTTGCAGCTCGGACACCTTCTGGCTCAGCGCGATCAACTTGGCCTTGACCGCGGCGCGATCCGAAAGGTCGGGCAGGTCGCTGTCCTGCAGGCTGCCGGCCGTGGCCTGAACGGCCGTCTGGAACGAAGCCGGATTGAAGTCGGTCAACGCGTCGCCTTCGGAATCCGCGATGTCCACGGCGACGAAGGTCGAGGCCGTCGAAACGTCCGCGGTCGCGCCGAGGGTCGAGGTCTTGGCGAGCGTTTGCAACGTGGCGTCTTTCCCGGCGGACGTCTTGATCTTGGCGGCCACGACGAAGGTGTAGCCTGCGGGCACGTTGGGGAACTGGTACTTGCCGTCGGCATCGGTCTTGACCGCCGGAATGGAGGGAATCGGAGCGCCGGCGGCATCGGCGAGGTAGACCTCCGTGTTGGCCAGCGGCTTTTCGCTGAGTCCGAGAACGTGCCGCGAGGCGAAATTTCCCGCCCCGCCGGCGATGACGTTTCCGGCGCCCGCCGCGATGACGTTGCCCGCGCCCGCCGCAATCACGTTCCCGGCGCCGGCCGCGATCACGCCCGCCGGGGCGACGACGGTTCCCGTCAACACCGAGTTGGCGATGCCGCTCGCCACGGCCGTCTTGGTCGTGGTGACCGGCTGCGTGCCGGGCACATGCGTGCCGGGCGTGGCGGCCACACAGCCGGCAAGCGCCAAAATGGTCAAGTAGCCCAAACTGCGGCGGATGTCTTTGCGCATCGGTTGCCCACCTCGGATTCTCGTCGAACGATTGCTTACTTGCTCTGTATACCCGACAATGCCCATTCGTTCATACGTTCAACGCAGAACGAATGGAGGGCGCCAGATCGGCTCTCCGAGAGGATTCGGCCCGGGGCGAGGCCATCGAGCGCTATCGGCCGTCGTCGCTCGTGTCGGACAACAGCTTCTGCACGTTCAGCGCGCCGTAGCCGTAGGTTTCGGTATAGCCCTGGCTCCCGAGCGGCGTGGCGCTCGCCGCGATGCGCGTGCGCACCTGCGCCGGCGAGAGGCCCGGTGTCTGGTTCAAAAGCAGCGCGACCGCCGCCGTCACCTGCGGCGCGGCCATGCTGGTGCCGGCCAGGTAATCGTATTTTGGCTGTTTGCCCTCGTCCTCGGTGATTTCGCAAGGATACGTGGGCGTGGTCGAGAAGATGCCGGGCCCGGTCGTGTCGCCGCCGGGGGCGACGACCACCATCTGCGCGCTGTGGCTGGAGTAGGCGGCGACGTGGTTCGAGGGCGTGGTCGCGCCCACCGCGATGACGCCCTTGTAGGCCGCAGGGTAGTTCACGGCCTCGTAGTTGACGCCGTCCGCCTCGCCGTCCTGGCCGCTGTTGCCCGCGGCGATCACCACCGTGACGTTGTGATTGAAGGCGTAGTTCAGCGCGTCGAGCAGCAGATTGCTCGGCTGCGGCCCGCCGATCGAGAGGTTGATGACCTGCGCGCCCTTGTCCACGGCATCCTCGATGCCCTTCGTGATCGTCGCGTCGTCGGCGTCGCCCGAGAAGTCCGCCACCTTGACCGGCAGAATCTTCACCCCCGGCGCGCCGCCGCTGATGCCGACGCCGTTGTCGGCCACCGCGCCCACGATGCCGCACACGTGCGTGCCGTGGCCGTGGCCGTCCTTGCCGTCGTAGTCCGAGCCGTCGGAGGTCAGGTCGTGCTTGCCCATCGCGGCGATTTCATCGACCAGCGGCAGCAAATTGGCCTTCAGGTCCGGATGGTCCGGATCCACGCCCGAGTCAATCACGGCGACCGTCACGCCCTTGCCCGTGTCCGAGCCCCATACGGCGTCGAAGTGGTCGTCCGGCAGATCCCATTGCAGATGGTAATCGGGGTCGTCGGGAGAGACGGCCTCGACCGTGCGCGCGGGCAAGGCGAAGCCCGGCGGCGTGAACGCCGCGGTCGAGACGTCCTCGAGGTGGTGAATGCGATTGGCCTGGGCGAATTTGACGTCCGCATCGGCTTGCACGCGGGCGATCGCCCCGTCGACGCTCGTGCCGGCGGGCAACGTCCAGCGCTCGGCGTCCGGCAACACCCCGATCGGCTCGCGCGCGCCGACGAGCGCACGGGCCTCGGCGCGCTGCGCATCCGTCACACCCGATTGAAAACGCACGAGCAGTTGATGGGGCACGCTAGCGGGGCTCGCCGGAGGCATCAGAAGCGGATTGGCCTGACACGCCGCGAGCAGGGCCGGCAGCAACGCCAGCGCAACGCGTTTCATTTCAACGGCCTCCGTGCCATCAGGTCACCTTTCAACACTCGACTCCTTGCATAAATT
>DATNPP010000119.1:0-16499 GCA_036703175.1 Oscillatoriaceae cyanobacterium | reverse complement strand
GAAGTCGAGCAGATCAAGAAGCACCGCGGCCTGCAGCGCAAGAGCCGCCAGCGTCGCGGGGCCGTACAGATGGCCCTCATCGGCTACACCAACGCGGGCAAGTCGACGCTGCTCAACGCGCTCACGCACGCCGAGGTGCTCGCCGAGAACAAGCTCTTCGCGACGCTCGATCCGATCACGCGCAAGCTGCGCTTGCCCAGCGGCGACACCGTGTTGCTGACGGACACGGTCGGCTTCATTCAGCGGCTGCCCACGCAGCTCGTGGCGGCGTTCCGCGCCACGCTCGAAGAGGTCACCGAGGCGGACGTGCTGCTGCACGTCGTCGACGCCAGCCATCCGAACGTCGAGGAGCATCTGCGCGCGGTCCACGAGGTGCTCGAGGAGCTGGACGCGGGCGCCAAGCCCACGATCACGGCGCTGAACAAGATCGATGCGGTGACGGACGCGGGCCATCTCGAACGCCTGCGCGGCGAGGTGCCGCATCCGGTGTGCATTTCCGCGTCCACCGGCGAGGGTCTGATGGATCTGCTCGCCGAAATCGAAAGCCAGACCCAATCGCTCGAGGAGCCGGCGGTGCTCGAGAGCTGAGCCCGCCCGAAGGAGATCCGTTTGAACCCCGAATCCATCGAGCCCCTGATCGCGGGCGCCGAGTCGGCGCTCGCTCCCGTGTGGGCGAATCTGGCGGGAATCGCGCACGCGAACACGGCCAAGGTGCTCGAAGCCTTCCGCCATTACCAGATCGGCGATCATCACTTTGCCGGCACGACGGGCTACGGCCACGACGATCTGGGCCGCGAGGCCCTCGAGAACGTCTTCGCGCGCATTTTTCGCGCCGAAGCGGCGTTGGTGCGTTCGCAGTTCGCCTCGGGCACGGCGGCTATCTCGACGGCGCTTTTCGGCGCGTTACGGCCCGGCGACGAGCTGCTCGCCGTCACGGGGCATCCTTACGACACGCTCGAAGAGGTGATCGGCTTGCGCGGCGAGGACCAGGGCTCGCTCTCGGAGTGGGGCGTGCGCTATCGCGAAGTGAATTTGACGCCCGACGGAACGCCGGATTTCGACGCGATCGCGTCCGCCGTTCGCCCCGAGACCCGCGTGGCGGCCATTCAGCGCTCGCGCGGCTACGCGTGGCGCCCGAGCGTGGGAATGGCCGAGCTGGAGCGATTGATTCGCCATCTGCGTGAACTCAAGCCCGATCTGATCATCTTCGTCGACAACTGCTACGGCGAGTTCACCGAGACCGTCGAGCCGCTGGAGCTGGGCGCGGATCTCATTGCGGGCTCGCTCATCAAGAACCCCGGCGCGGGCATCGTGCCGATGGGCGGCTACGTGGCGGGGCGCGCCGATCTGGTGCACCGCGCGGCCTGCCGCTTCACGGCGCCGGGCATCGGGCGCGCGGGCGGCGCGAGCCTCGAGGCCAATCGCTTGATGTTCCAGGGCCTCTTCATGGCGCCGCACGTGGTCGTCGAGGCCCTCAAGGGCGCGACGCTGGCCGCGCGGCTCTTCGAGCAGCTGGGCTACGTCGTCTCGCCGGCGTGGGACGCGCCGCGCACGGACATCATTCAGTCGATCCGCTTCGAAGATCCGGCCAAGCTGATCGCGTTTTGCCAGGGCATTCAGGCCAGTAGCCCGATCAACGCCTACGTCACGCCGATACCGGACGTCGTGCCGGGCTACGAGGACGCGGTCGTCATGGCCGGCGGCACCTTCATCGAGGGCTCGACGATCGAGCTCTCGGCCGACGGCCCACTGCGTCCGCCTTACGTGGCCTATTTGCAAGGCGGCTTGAACTACAGCCACTGCCGCCTGGCGCTCGCCGAGTCGCTCAAGCGTCTCGCGAAGGAGATGAGCCATGTCTGAGCACTCGAAGTCGCTGCCGCGCGTGCGCGTGGCCGTGGTGCTCGCGCAGGAGGGCAAGCTGCTGCTGGTGCGCCATCGCAAGGGCGAGGACACCTACTGGCTGTTGCCCGGCGGTGGGCTCGATTACGGCGAGAGCCTGGCCGAGTGTGCGGCGCGCGAGCTGCGCGAGGAGACCGGCCTCGAGATTGCGGTCGAGCGTCCGATTTACCTTTCCGAGGCGATCGCCCCCGACGGCGCGCGCCACATTCTGAACCTCTACGTGCTGGCCCACCTGACCGGCGGTACGCTGCAAGCGGCCGAGGAGGCCGTGATCGCCGAGGTGGCCTGGGTGCCCATCGAGACGCTGCCCGGCTTGCGCATGTATCCGGCGATCGCCGAGGAGCTGCTGCAAGACCTACAAGCGGGTTTCGCGCCCGGCATGCGCTACCTGGGGCAACGCTGGACCTAGGCCCGTCCTATTTTCTTTCGCCGTTGCCATTGTCGTTGCCGTTGCCCATCGGGCGATTGAGCTGCACCTCCGCGACGGCGGCGGTGTAACCCTCGAGCGCAAAGCCGCCGAAGAGCGAGCCATTGCTCGTGGCCAGCTGCGGATGCGGCACGTCGATGCGGACGTAACGGCCCGACGTGGGGGGCACGGGCACGTCCACCCAGGCGCCCGGCTGGACTTTGACGTTGTGCACATCTTTGACCCACTGCCAGTTCACCTTGTCGTTGCTCACCGAAAGCGTGAAGTCCTTCGGGAAGGCCTCCGAGATGATCGACGGCGGACACAACAGGCTGATCGTCTTGATCGACTGGCTCGCGCCCATGTCTGCGATGGCGAACTGCGCCTTGTCCGGCGATTTCTCGTTGGACGACACCCAGTAGCTGTCCGCGTTGCCATCCGTCAGGTTGCTCGACGGATACACGCCATAGTAGTCCGAGGAGGAATTCATGACGATCGAGTTCTCCTCGCCGTTGACCGCCACCTCCGCGATCTGATCGTAGTAGAGTTGGTTGTCCGGGTTCTGGCGCGACTTCGTCACGTTGACGCGCACGTAGCGCGCCGAGACCGGCGAGATGTTCCAGCGGTGCCAGGTGCTCTCGGGAATCGAGAAGCCCGTCTCGCTGACGACCGGTTTCCAGGTCTTCTCGTCGGTGCTCGTCTCGATCGTGAAGTCCTCCGGAAACAGCAGCGAATAGTACGGCGCGCTCATGAGCGCGATCGAGGTGAGCGTCTTGTTGAAGCCCATGTCGAGCTCGAGCCACTGGGGCGTGTCGTTATCGCGGCGCGCCGAGGACCAGTAGGTCTCCGTATTTTGATCGTCGGCGTCCGAGGCGGGCGTGTGGCCGAGTTGGTGCTCGGACGAGGCGTCGATCGTCATCGACCCGGACAGGTTCTGCACGCCGGCCTGCAGCTGAATGCGGCCGTAGCCGTAGTCGTTGTCGAAGCCGGGCGTCCCCTTGTCGACGGCGGTGGTCTCCATCAGGTTCTCGATCATCGCCGGCGTGTAGTCCGGCTTCATGGCCTTGATCATGGCCGCCTCGGCCGCGGCGTAGGCGGCTGCCGGGCTGGTGCCCGAGATCGTCACGGTGCTGCCGTTGTCGTTCGTCGTGATGATGCCCTCGCCCGGCGCGGTCACGGTGATCCAGTTGCCCCAGTTGGACCAGGTCGAACGGGCGTCCGAGCTGTTGGTGGAGCCCACCGCGACCACCGGCATCTGGCCGGACCAGCCGGCGGGATAGGTCTCGACGTTCGTGCCGCTGTTGCCCATCGAGCAGACGACGAGCACGTTGTACGTCGTCGCGAACTGCACGGCCTGCTGCAGCGCCGAATCGTTCATCACGCTCGCCACCGCGAGCAGGATCACCGAGGCGCGGTTGCGCACGGCGTAGTCGATGCCGTCGATGATCGTCGAGGTGGTGCCGATGCCTTGATTGTCGAGCACCTTGACGGGAATCACGCGGCTGTTGAAGGCCGCGCCGACCACGCCGATGCTGTTGGTGCTCGCCGCGATGATGCCGGCCATCTGGGTGCCGTGGCCGTTGTCGTCGCTCACGTTGCCGTCCTCGGCGACCGAGTTCCAGCCATGCACGTCGTCGACGTAGCCGTTGTTGTCGTCGTCCTTGTTGTTGCCGGCGGTCTCGGCGGTGTTGGTGTAGATGTTCGCCTGAAGATCCGGATGGTTGAGCTGAATGCCCGTGTCCAGAATCGCCACCATCGCGTCCGGCGAGCCCGTGATGTAATCCCAGGCCGACGGCGCGTTGATCATCGGCAGCGCCCACTGCTGGGAGAAGTCCGGATCGTTGACGGCCACGTTCTGCACGCTGTAGCTGTCGCGCATCGTCTCCGGTTGTACGCTCTCGTCCTGGCTGTTGTAGAGCGTGTCGCGCGTGGCGGCGCTGAAGACGTGCTGGCCGAGCAGCTTCGCTTGAATGGTCGTGAAGTCGATCGACGGATCGAAGTAGGCCGTGACGAAGTTCATGCCAAGATAGCGGTATTGCTGGATGCCGCAGGCCTTGAGCGCGTTCTCGATCGACGCGCGCGGTGCGCCGTCGACGAATTGCACGACGCAGCGGCCGGTGACGTAGACGTTTTTGGCGTCGACGGCCGCGCGCGCGAGCGTCACGGAGCCGTTGCGCGCCGTGAACACGCCGCTGGTGCGTGCGTGAGCCGGCAACGTGAGCAGCAGCTGGTTGGGCTGGACTTGCGACGGGGTGAGCACCGAGGAGCCCAGATAGAACTTGAGCGCGCCCGTGTTGAGGCGCGCGCCCTCCACGATGAAGCCGGTCTTGTTCGGAATGATGCTCGTGATGACGGGCGAGGCCGAGCTCGAAAGCGGCGTGTTGAAGCTGCCGGGCGTGCCCGACACCTCGACGACCTGTCGCGGCAGCGACGGCTCGACGGGCAGGGCCAGCGTGAAGTAGGTGTCGCCGGCGCCGTGCGCGTCGGTCTGGAAGGCGGGCTGGTTGGGGTTGTCCCCGATCACGCCGTTGCCGAGGGTGAGCGTCGGGGTGGACGCGTTCTGGCAGCCGGCGAGCGCAACGCTCAAAGCCAGCGCGGAGAACCAACTCAAGCCCGAACGACGACGCCCGGAAAAACGACGAAGCACCACGCGGCCTCCTTGCAATCGAACCGACGGGCAATTCCTTTGCCCTGTGCCGCCGGCGATCGCTGTACGGATCTATCGGCCGAGTGAGGGTGTGTCTTGAATCACTCGACGGCCGGCGGGCCCCCTTCAGAATAACGTGCTTTCCCTTGCTCGTCCATTCTTATGCCCGGGCGACCGAGGATTGAAACGCCTCAAAGCTCGAAGTTGCCGCCTCCGGCGGCGATCACGTTGCCCGCCCCGCCCGCGATCACGTTGCCGGCGCCGCCCGCGATCACGTTGCCCGCCCCCGCGGGAATCACGCCGCCCGAGGCGAACACGTTCGGCCGCAGCTCGAACAGGCTCGTGAAGTCACTCCAGAAGGCCGACCCCGCGAGATTGAGGCCGCCCGCCACCGAATCGAGCTCGTGCTCGGAAAGCTCGCCGTTCGCGAGCGGCGGCAGCACGAGCGTGAGCGTGCCGGGCTTTTGCTCCAGCACCTGGATGGCCAGATTCGGGGGCGGCGCGATGCCGAACTCACGGCGCAGGGCCTCGTGCGGATTCGCCAACAGCGCGCGCCGAAAATCCGCGTCTTCGCTCGCGCGTTGCAGCAAGCGGGCCTGAAGCTCGGCCGGGGTGAATGTCGACATCGGAACCTCCCAATTCCGGCCGCCGAGCGGCCGAGCAAAAGATACCCGCATGCGCGCGCGGTGAAACCCGGGCCGCGCGACCGCGCAAAACCTGGCGGAAAGCCCCCATGGCCTGGTACAATGGATTCATTATTATTATGTGACTGGAGGAGTGCATGCTGAATAGCCTTGACGCCGCGACGACCCTGGATGGCGTGACCCCGGTGGGCCCGTCCTCGACGAGCGTGTCGGGCGCCTATGGAGCCGAACAGATTCAGGTGCTGGAGGGCCTCGAGCCCGTCCGCAAGCGCCCGGGCATGTATATCGGCAGCACCGGTGAGAAAGGCCTGCACCACCTGGTCTACGAGGTGGTCGACAACTCGGTCGACGAGGCGCTGGCCGGTTTCTGCACCCGAATCGAAGTCACGTTGCATCCGGATCACAGCGTGACCGTCGACGACAACGGCCGCGGCATTCCGGTCGAGATTCACCCGAAGACCGGCAAGTCCACCCTCGAGACGGTGTTGACCGTTCTGCACGCCGGCGGCAAGTTCGGCACGGGCGGCTACAAGGTCTCGGGCGGCTTGCACGGCGTGGGCGCCGCCGTCGTGAACGCGCTCTCCACCGAGTACGACGTGTACGTCAAGCGCGGCGGCAAGGTCCACCGCCAGCACTACACGCGCGGCGTTCCGGACGGCCCGGTCGAGGTGGTCGGCGAGGTCGATCCCGCCGACACGGGCACGCGCACGCACTTCAAGCCGGATGCGACGATCTTCGAGACGACCACCTTCTCGTACGAGACGCTCTCGACGCGCTTCCGCGAGATGGCCTACCTGAACCGCGGCATCGCGATCACCTTCACCGAGGAGAGCGCCGATCCCGAACACCCCGGCGAGCTGAAGGTTCATCGCGAGACCTACCACTACGAGGGCGGCATCCAGTCGATGGTGGAGTACCTCAACGAGAACCGGGACGAGCTTCACAAGTCGATTTACTTCTCGGGCGAAAAAGACCACATCATCGTGGAGGTCGCGCTTCAGTACACGACGGGCTACAGCGAGAACGTGCTCGCCTTCGCCAACAACATCAACACCCACGAGGGCGGCAGCCACCTGACGGGGTTTCGCAACGTGCTCACGCGCGTGCTGAACGACTACGCGCGCAAGATCTCCGGCCAGATCAAGGAGAACGAGGCCTCGCTCGCCGGTGAGGACGTCCGCGAGGGCCTCACGGCCGTCATCTCGGTCAAGCTGCCCGAGCCGCAGTTCGAGGGCCAAACGAAGACCAAGCTGGGCAACCCCGAGGTGCGCGGCATCGTGGAATCGATCACGTCGGACGCGCTGGGCCACTTCCTCGAGGCCAATCCGGGCGTGGGCAAGTCGATCATCGGCAAGGCGCTCGATGCGTTGCGCGCCCGCGAGGCGGCCCGCAAGGCCCGCGAGCTGACGCGCCGTAAGAGCGCGCTGGAATCGACCACGTTGCCCGGCAAGCTGGCGGATTGCTCCGAGCGCGATCCCGTGAAGTGCGAGCTCTACCTCGTCGAGGGCGACTCGGCCGGCGGCTCGGCCAAGCAGGGCCGCGATCGCGGCTTTCAGGCGATTCTGCCGCTGCGCGGCAAGATCCTGAACGTCGAGCGCGCGCGCCTCGATCGCATCTACGCCAACGAAGAGATTCAGGCGATGATTCTGGCCTTGGGCACGGGCGTCGGCGAGGACTTCGACCTCTCGAGGCTGCGCTATCACAAGCTCGTGATCATGACCGACGCCGACGTGGACGGCGCGCACATCCGCACGCTGCTGCTGACCTTCTTCTACCGCTTCATGAAGCCGCTCGTCGAGCAGGGTTACGTGTACATCGCGCAGCCGCCGCTCTACAA
Source organism: Oscillatoriaceae cyanobacterium (assembly GCA_036703175.1). Taxonomy (GTDB): domain Bacteria; phylum Cyanobacteriota; class Sericytochromatia; order S15B-MN24; family JAQBPE01; genus DATNPP01. Next base: position 9,066 of record DATNPP010000119.1, on the reverse strand, counting down.
GCTGGAGAAGGGCAAGCAGAGCCGCTACGTCTACTCGGATCGCGAGAAGGACGCCAATCTGGCCGAGATGGGCGGCGACGTGCAAATCAGCCGCTTCAAAGGCCTGGGCGAGATGATGCCCCAGCAGCTCTGGGACACCACGATGGATCCGAGCCACCGCACGGTGCTGCGCGTGAACATCGAGGACGCCGCCGAGGCGGATCGCATCTTCACCATCCTGATGGGCGACAAGGTCGAACCGCGCCGCGAGTTCATTCAGGCGCACGCCGGCGAAGTGCTCAACCTCGACATCTGATCCGAACCCCGACTGCCTGGGGAGCGCGACGCTCCCCGGGCTTTTTTTGGAGATTTTCCGTGCACGATACCCCCGGACTCGACACCGCCTTCCCTCCGATCGCCGCGCTGCACCGTCTGCGTGCCTGGTTCGAGGCCCAGCCGGGCGGAAGCGACACGTTGCGCGAGGCGGCAAACGCCTTCTTCTCCGGCCGGGAGACGGACGAGCCTCTGGATGCGCTGCGCTTCGAGGAGTGGGCCCTGCTCGATCGCGACGACGCCGCGGCCCGCTTCGCCGAGGCGACCCAGTCGCCGCTGCTCGCGAGCCGGCATGGCCTCTGGGAGGTCGAGCGCCTCGAGCCCGCGCGGGTGCATCTGCGCGAGGCCGTCACGGGCGATCGCGTCGTCGCATCGGCCACGGCCATGAACCCCGAGCTGATGGCGGTCGGCCAGGCCCTGCTCGGCCGCTTCTACCAGTGGCAGAACGAATGGCTGCCCTCGCCGACGCTGATTCACGTCGAGAGCCTGGGCCTCGAGCCCGAGCTGCTGCACGGATTGGATGCCCTCGGCGTGCAGCAGACTTTGCAGGCGACCACCCTCGTCGAGCTGTCCGCCGAGGAAGGCCGCCGGGCGCTCGAAACCGAGCTCGCGGCGCGGAGCCTCGCGCTGCCCCTGGCCGACCTCGTCGCGATGGCCGAGCGCTTCGAGGAGCCGACCGAGTTTCTGGAGTCCGCGTTCGCGCGACTGAACGCGCTGGGATTGCCCGAGAATGCGATCACCCGTACGCGCTTCGCCATGCTGCTCTCGAACCTGTGGTACCACACGCCGCGCGAGGCACTGGGCGGCCGTGCGCCGGCGGAGGTGGACGCGGAGCGCGAGTCTTCGCTGGAGCAAGCGATCGAGGCGTTGTTCGACGGCATCGGGCGGCAAGACGAGGCCGCCCTGGCCTTGCTCGATTCCGAAAGCGAGCTCGCGCTGGTTTACGATCTGTGGGGCTGGCCGGGATTGCGGCTGCTCACGGATTGGGGCGAGAAGGCGACCGGGCTCGAAATCCTGAGCCTCGATGAGGATCTGGGCGCGATGCGCGCCGAGCTCGCCTGGACGGGCCGTCGCGGCGACGAGCGCGGCGCGACCGTCTGGTTCACCGAGTCGCCGGAAGGCTGGCAGGCGGTCGAGGCGGTCGCCGAGCTCGAAGACGGCCCGGTGAGCGCGGCCTACGCGGCGGCGCAGGACAAGGGCGTGCTTCCGGACTGGCAAGCCCCGGCGTCGGACGAGGTCGAGCGGAAGCTGCGCAACGCGTTGTCGGCACGCAAGCTGCCGATGCTCGATCAGGCGACCATGATCAAGGCCTGGCGCATGACCCGCGCCCTGGCCGAGCACGACCGCTCTTATCCCGAGGCCTGGGCCGCGGCCGTCGAGGCCATGTTCCGGGCGAGCCTGGGACAGGACCTCTCGCCGGGCCAGGTGGCCGAGATGTACGGGGCGAAGAAGAGCCTCGTCAAGGAGCGCTTTCAAGCCATTTCGGAGGCGCTCAATCAACACGCCGATGCGTGATTGTAAATAAATGTAACACGGCGTTCATCGCCGCTTCACGCAATGCGAGACGTGGCGCCGTTTTTTGGCGATAAACGCGAAATGTAACTGAAAATCAAGCGCCGGTCCTTTGTGCAAGTTGCACAAGAAACACCGGCGTTTCTCCGTCGTATGATGTGGGCATCGAAAGGCCCTGGCTCACTGAAGGAGCGTCTTTTATGCAGAGCAACATCATTCAGTTTCCCCTGGTCGAAGAGAACGTGACGGTCGATCCGATGTTGGAGCGCGCGCTGTTCCTGGCCGAGCACGACATGCTCGAGCTGACCATGACGATCCCCCAGGCCGAGCCGCAGCCCGCCAAGGCCGTCTACTAACCCACGCGCATCGTGCGCGCCCTCCCCTCGGCGGGGGGGAGGGACGTCCGTGGCCCGTCCAGGGACCCGGACTGGGAGGGGGAGACTCCCGGCGGTCCGCTAGAAGACTCCCCCACCCCGTTTTCGCCCCTGGACGGGGCTCCAACATCCCTCCCCCTCGCCAGGGAGAGGGGGCGCTTACGCCGGCACCTTGTTCGGATCGCCCGAGGTCAGGCCCGGGAAGTGGCGCTCGATGCCCGCGAGCAGTTGCTTGCGGCCGAACGGCTTGGTGATCACGCTGTCGTAACCGGCGGCGATCGCCGCCTCGCGCTCCTCGGCGAACGCCAGCGCCGTGAGGGCGATGATCGGCACGTCGTGCATGCCCGGCAGATCCTTCATGCGTCCCACCGCCTCGAGTCCCGACATTTCCGGCATCAGGATATCCATCAGCACCAGATCCGCGGGCTCGGCGCTCACTGAGCGCAGCCCCTCGGCGCCGTTCTCGGCGGTCACGATCTTCCAACCGAAATGCGCGAGCATCAACTCGACGATCTGGCGGCAGTTGGGATCGTCGTCGACGATCAGGACCCGCATGGGCCACCTCCCTCGGCATGTTCAGTCAGAAGAGGCCAAGCGACTTTTACAAATCGTAACACCATTGCAGCAGAGATGCAACAGCTTCACAAATTTTCGCGACCCTGGATCGGCGACTGGTGGAAAGGAGGCGACGTTTTCAGTTCAGATCGGAGGCTTACCTCTACCGACATTCTACCCACGAGCGCATTTTCGGAAACATGGGCACGCTCCCAATCGAGCAACATAAAGCAACATTTCGATTCGGTTTCGAATGCGTTCGTGCAACGAAAGGACACAGTCCACGTTCTCCCTCGCTTGGCTGCCTGATGCTTGACGGGTATGGGCCTTAGATTCGCATTAACTGGACCTTGGTGCTTCCTTGCGGTTGCGCGGCGCCACATGGTATCTTGTGGGCGCCATTCACACACCGGAACGACGTTTTCGGTGCCTGGAAAGGGATGAACCCTTGAACGGAGTCGGCGCAGCCTATGGCTTGTTGGCAGGTTTGCTTCTCGGAGCGGGCTTGGGTTGGCTGATTGGCAATCTGATTCATCAAACGGGCCTCGGACTGATTCTCGGCTGCTTGCTTGGTTTCTCCGCTGGCCTTTACGGTGTCTACAAAGCACTCAACAGGACCGATGATCCCCCCCGTTAGTCTCGGCGCCCTCGAGCGCTCCCTTCACGGCCAACTCCTGATCCTCGCCTTTATCGCGGCGGGGATCTCGCTGGCATTTGGGGGTCTCGACGCCGCGGCCGCATCGGCGCTCGGCATCGCCGGCGCCATGGGCTACTACGTGTTGCTCGGCATGCAGGTGCGTCGCCAGCTCGCGTTCGGCCATGCGAGCCACCTGCTGGTGGTGATCGTCAGTATGCTGGGTCGCCAGGTGCTCACCATGGCCGCCCCGGCGATCGCGTTCATGTACTTTCGGCCCCACTGGTGGCTCAGCCTGATCACGCTGATCGTGGCGCGTCACTGGGTGATGGTGGCCGCCTGGCCCGGCACGGTGTTGACGCCGGCAAGCCGGGGATAGGGAGGAGTTGTCCTTGCATTCGTTCCAAATCGCGGAAGCAGCCACTCAAGCAGCGAACCACGCCGGCGGCACGGAAGGTGCCGCCTCGGGCGGCATTCGGGTGGGCGAGCACTGGTCCACGACGGTGGCCGGCATGGGCCTGCACGTCGACACGGTCGTCTACAGCGTGATCGTCATGGCCCTCACGCTGATTCTCTTCGCCGCCCTGGGCGCGACCGTCAACCGCACGCCCAGCGAGAAATCCGGCTACACCGGCACGCTGATCGAGGAGATCGTGGGCTTCTGTCAGAAGATCGTGAGCGACTTCTGCGGCCCGGAGACGGCGCCCTACCTCTGGTACATCGGCGCGATCTTCCTGTTCATCCTGGTCGCCGCCTGGCTCGGATTGCTGCCCTGGAAGGCCTGGGAGGTCTGGTTCGCGGTGCCGCTGGGCCACGCGCTGCATGCGCCCACGCCGCTCGTTTACGAGGCGCCGACCTCGGATCTCAACACGACCGTGGCGCTCGCGCTGCTCAGCCTCATCATCTACTGGATCTTTGGCATTCAGCGCAACGGCGTCGGCGGCTTTTTGCACCATCACTGGTTCGCCCGGCCGATCGCGCTCTTCCCGCTGCGCATCATGGAAGACTTCACGCGCCCCCTGGGCCTCTCGCTCCGTCTTTTCGCCAACATGACCGCCGGCCACGTGGTCGGGCTCGTGTTGCTGCTTCTCGTTCCGTTTGTGTTGCCGACGGTGATGCTCCCGATGGAAATGTTCGTCGGCGCCGTGCAGGCTTTCATCTTCGCCGCGCTCTCGGCCGCCTACATCGGGGCCGCGACCGCGCAAGACCACCACTAGTCTCTTCGTTCCAGGATTCACCGTCCCTCTTTGAAAGGAGATTTCCCCAATGGCTATCGATGCAGCCTCCCTCGCTTCCGCTTCCGGTATGGCCATGGTCGGCGCCGGCCTCGCCATGGGCCTCGCCACGATCGGCCCCGGCATCGGTGAGGGTTTCATCTTCGGCAAGACGATCGAGGGCATTGCCCGTCAGCCGGAGCTGCAAGGCCGCCTGCAAGGCACCATGTTCTTGACGTTCGCGCTGGTCGAAGTGTTGGCCCTGCTGGGCTTCGTCGTCGCGATGATCCTGCTGTACGCCAACCCGATCCTCGGCGCGCTGCGGGCGATGTAGTTCAGGGGCGGCAACGCCCCGATTCCCTAGGAGAGAGCACCTTCATGCTGGAGTTAAACCTGACGCTCCTGGTTCAAATGGGCCTGTTCCTGGTTTTCGCCTGGCTGTTGAACCTGGTCTTCTTCCGGCCCGTCACGCGGGTCATTTCCGAGCGCCAGGCCTACGTCGCCGCTGAGAGGCAAAAAGCCGACGCGGCGCTTAAGCAGGTCCAGGACCTGCAGGCCGACTACGAGACGCGTCTCAAGGACGCCCACGTGCTGGCGCAAGACGCCATCCACGCGGCCGTCAAGGAGGCTGAGGCCAAGCGCCACACGCTGCTCGAGCAAGTCAAGCGCGACGTGGAGCAAGAGGTCGTCTCGGCGCGCGAAGCGATTCGCAGCGAGCGCCAGAGCGCGATCGCGAGCCTCGAAGGGGAGGTCGGCCAGTTCGCCGATCTGATCAAGCACAAGGTGCTCGGCGGTACGCCGGCCTATTCCTCGGCAGGAGGCAACGAATCATGAGCGGCGAACAGATTCAAGCGATCGCCAATCTGGTCAACTTCGCGCTCTTCATCGGCATTCTCGTCAAGTGGGTCTTCCCCGCGGCGGGCAAGCTGGTGACGACGAGGCACGCGGAGCACGTGGCGATGGTGCACGACGCCGAGGAGGCCCATCGCCTCGCGGCCGAGAGCCTCAAAGCGACCAACGCGCGCCTCGCGGGCGTCGACGCCGAGCTCTCGGGCCTGGTCGATCAGGCGCGCAAGCTGGCGGCCAGCCAGGGCGCGGACATCGAGGCGACGGCGCGTGAAGACGCGAAGCGCTTGCGCGAGGCGGCCACGGCCGACATTCAGCGCGAGCGCCAGGCCGCGGTGCGCGAGATTCGCCATCTGGTGATGAACCAGGCCTTCTCGCGGGCCGAGGGGGAGCTTCAAGCCGCGATGAACGGCGATCGCCAGCGTGAGCTCGTGAACGCGCTGGTGCAGAAAGTGGGAGACGGGTCATTAGCACTCAAGTAATCGCCGACCGCTACGCGGAGGCCCTTTTCGAGGCGGCGCAAAGCGCCGGTGTCGTCGAGGCCGTCGATCGGGACCTCGAGGGCGTCGTCGAATTGCTCGACGCCAACTCCCAGCTGCGCGACATCTGGATGCTTCCGTTGGTCGAGACGGCCGACAAGAAGCAACTGGCGCGCGAACTGCTCGGCAACCGGGTGCAGCCTTTGACGCTGAACGTGCTGCAGCTGCTCTTCGACAAGAAGCGCGCCATGCTGATCGGCGATCTGCAAAAGGCCTACCGGGAGCGCTACAACCAGCTCCGTCGCCGCACGGCCGTCAAGGTCACCAGCGCGCTGCCGCTGGACGATCAAACCACCGACGCGCTGCGCGGCTTGCTCGAGCGCCAGCTCGAGCAGCAGATCGACATGGAGACCGCCGTGGAACCGGCGCTGATCGGGGGCGTCGTGCTCCAGATCGCGGATTCGGTCATCGACAACAGCCTGCGTGGCCGCTTGAACGCGCTCCGCAACAGCTTGAACTAAAGAGGAACCCCCATGCTTGGCATTCGTCCGGAAGAAATCAGCGCTGTCCTGCGGCAGCAAATCGAGAAGTACAGCTCCGAGCTGAGCGTGTCCAACACGGGCACCGTGCTCGAGGTCGGCGACGGCATCGCCCGCATCTTCGGATTGCAAAAGGCCATGGCCGGCGAAATGCTGGACTTCGGCCAGGGCGTCATGGGCTTGGCGCTCAACCTCGACGAGGACATCGTCGGCGCCGTGATCCTCGGCGACTACACGAAGATCAAAGAGGGCGACACCGTCCGCACCACCGGCCGCATCATCGAGGTGCCGGTCGGCGAGGCGCTGCTCGGCCGCGTCGTGAACCCGCTGGGCTTGCCGGTCGACGGCAAGGGCCCCATCGAGACGCCCCACCGCCGCGCGGTCGAAAGCCCCGCGCCCGGCATCGTGGACCGCAAGAGCGTGCACGAGCCGATGGCGACCGGCATCTCGATCATCGACGCGCTGATTCCGATCGGCCGCGGCCAGCGCGAGCTGCTGATCGGCGATCGCCAGACCGGCAAGACGGCGATCGCGGTCGACACGATCATCAACCAGAAGGGCAAGGACGTCATCTGCGTGTACGTGGCGATCGGCCAGAAGGCCTCGACCGTCGCCCGCGTGGTGAAGAGCCTGCAGGACCAGGGCGCGATGGACTACACGATCGTCGTGACCGCCTCGGCCGAAGAGCCCGCGCCGCTGCAGTACCTTGCCCCCTACGCGGGTTGCGCGATGGGCGAGTACTTCATGTACAACGGCAAGCACGTGCTGATCGTGTACGACGATCTGACCCGTCAGGCCTGGGCCTACCGCGAGATGAGCCTGCTGCTGCGTCGTCCGCCGGGCCGCGAAGCCTACCCCGGCGACGTGTTCTACCTCCACAGCCGTCTGCTCGAGCGCGCGGCCAAGCTCTCGGATCAGATGGGCGCCGGCTCGATGACCGCGCTGCCGATCATCGAGACGCAGGCCGGCGACGTCTCGGCCTACATTCCGACCAACGTCATCTCGATCACGGACGGCCAGATCTTCCTGGAGACGGACCTCTTCAACGCCGGCATCCGCCCGGCCGTCAACTCGGGCATCTCCGTGTCCCGCGTCGGCGGCGCCGCGCAGACCAAGGCCATGAAGAAGATGGGCCGGTTGCGCCTCGAGCTCGCGCAGTTCCGCGAGCTGGCCGCGTTCGCCCAGTTCGCCTCGGACATGGACAAGGCCACCCGCGATCAAATCGCCCGCGGCCAGCGCCTGACCGAGATCCTCAAGCAGCCCCAGTACTCGCCTCTGTCGGTGGGCCAGCAGGTCATTTTGATCTCGATGGGCACCACGGGCCTGGTCGACGACATTCCGGTCAAGGACATCCTGCGCTTCAAGGCCGAATTGCTCGCCTATCTGAAGAACAGCCATCCCGAGCTGGAGCGCCGCATCACCGAGACGGGCGTGCTGTCCGACGAGGACGCGGCCAAGGTCAAGGACGCCGTCGAGACGTTCAAGAAGACCCTGTTCGTGGTCCGGTAAGGAGCCGAGATGCCCGCCAACACCCGTGAAATCCGCTCGCGCATCAAGAGCGTGAAGAACACCCAGCAGATCACCCGCGCCCTCCAGATGGTGGCCGCGGCCAAGATCCGCCGGGCGCAGGATCGCGTGACGGCTGCGAAGCCTTACGCCGAGCGAATCGCCGAGGTCTTCAAGCAGGTGGCGAGCCAGCTGAGCCCGGGCGACTTCAAGAGCCCGCTACTGGTGACGCGGCCCGTTCAGCGGGTGGCGATCGTGGCGATCACCTCGGACAAGGGCCTTTCCGGCGCTTACAACGCGAACGCCATTCGCGCGGCGGTCAACGCCCACCGCGAATGGCGCGAGCGCGGCGCCGAGGTCGAGCTGATCGTCGTGGGGCAGAAGGGCGTGAGCTTCTTCCGCCACTCGAACTTCAACGTGGTGAGCCGCTACACGCAGCTGCCGCAGATTCCGACCTTCGCCGAGGCCACGGCGATCGCCAAAGAAGCCACCGAGCGCTTCGCCTCGGGACAGGTCGACCACGTCGAGCTCGTCTACACGAACTTCCGCAGCATGCTCAGCCTGGTGCCCACCACGCAAACGCTGCTGCCGGCCGTGCTGCCCACGAGCGAAGGCCCGCGCACCGCGAGCGCGCTCTACGAGTTCGAGCCCGAGCCCGAAGTCGTGATGAATCGCATCATTCCCAAGTACCTGGAGACGGTCGTCTACCAGGCGCTGCTGGAGTCCGCGGCGTGCCAGCTCGCGGCCCAGATGACGGCCATGAGCGCGGCGTCCAAGAACGCCAAGGAGCTCGCGGCCGCCCTCACGCTCGTCTACAACAAGGCCCGCCAGGCCGCGATCACCCAGGAGATCCTGGAGGTCGTCGGCGGCGCCAACGCGCTGTAAACCCTAGCTATAAGGAGAATCAGGAATGGCTGTCGCCACCGAAACCCATATCGGCGAAGTCACCCAGGTGATCGGACCGGTCATCGTGGTGAACTTCCCCTCCGGCCATGTGCCGGCCGTTTTCAACGCGTTGCGCCTCGAGGCCACCACCGAGACGGGCCGCCACGTGGCCCTCACCGCCGAGGTGCAGCAGCACCTGGGCGACAACCG
>DATNPP010000114.1:0-2197 GCA_036703175.1 Oscillatoriaceae cyanobacterium | reverse complement strand
CGCTTGGTTTTTCGAACCCGCCTCGATGGTCTCAATCCAGCGACGAGGGCGCCTCCGTCTCGCGGCTGACGTTGTCCAGCCCCTCGTGCTCGCGCTCGTCGTTCTCACCCTCGAACCCGGGATCGCCATGCTCGCGCTCCGCGAACTCCCCGCTGAAGGTCGTGCCGCCCTCTTGGTACTCGATGCCGCTGTCGCCGCCGCGAATCGGCAATCCGATTGGTTGCTCGCTCATAAGCCCTCCGTTCCACGCCGCGTCGATCTTCGTCCGGTTCGAAGCCGAACGCAAGCGGGAAGCCAGGGTTCTCAACCAAATGTTCGACAAAAGCGATCCGCGCGGGTATATTATGTTACCCATGAGCCTGTCGCATGCGAAACCGCCGGTGCCCGCGAACCGGGCGTCCAGCCTCACGGCGCTGCTCGCTCACGCCCTCGGCGTGAGCGCGACGGATCTTGCGCCGAAGCTCGACGTGGCCCCCACGCGATGGCAGGCCTTTCTCGACGCGCTCGATATGCCGGCGTTGCCCGACGGCCTCGCCGATTGCCTCATGCGTGTCCACGGCGTGCTGCGGGCGGTCGGCGCCGGCCAGCGCTACGAGGCCGTAATGGCCGGCTTGCGATTTCCCATCGAGGCGGCCGGCGTGCGCTGGCGACGTCAGCTCGGTCGCGGCGACGGCGAACGGGAGGCCTTCTCGAACGCGCTCGGCAAATTGCGATTGGAACACGTCGGCTTGCACGTGGGCCGCCATGTCAGCGTGGACGGACATGCGGTCGATTGGGCGATCGCCGGCCTTTTATACGACGGCACCCCACTGCGCCTCGCGCTCCTCGTGCGCCCCGAGCCGACGACCTTCACGGCGCTCGCCGAGGATCTCGCGGACGACGCCCTGGCGGCGCAGGGCTTCGAGTTGCTCGAGTTCCGCGATTGGCAGCTGCGCTTCGCAGGCGCCTGCGCGCTGCACGTGGCGGAGGCGATCGCCGCACGCGCCCCCGGGCTGCGCGTGCCGCCGCGCCTATTCGACCCCGACGATCGCCATGCTATTTTCCGCGTACAATCCGCGCCGTTGCGCCTCACCCCCCGCGAGACGAGCCCGAACTGGCAGCTGCGCGAATGGCTGCGCCAGTCCCAACCCGGCCTCGACGAGGCCGCGCTGCTGGCACGCTACGAAGCCGCCATGATCGAGCGCTCGCGTGCGAGCGCCGAAGGCGAAGAATGGGTGCACTGGGGCTAATCGCCACTACGAGCGGGAAGAGAAGAGACCATTGCCCTCTCCCCCGGGTGGGAGAGGGATATTTCACCGCCGTGCAGGCGGTGAAATCGGGAGCGGGGGCGCCCCCAGGCCAGTCGAGGTTTACGCCAGTTGGGATTTGCGAACGACTCGCGGTCGCCCCCTCACCCAGTTTGCTCCCCTGGACGGGTCGCAAACATCCCTCTCCCACCCTCCGGGGGAGAGGATCAAAGTGGGTAAATCACTAGTTAGGCCGGTCCGCGGAACGAAAGCAAGATCGGTTAAGAACAGGCTATAATTGACGAGGAACCTGACCACCTTTGGTCGGGAGGGCTCATGCGGAACCCCATCGCACTTCTTCGACGCGGAATCGTCCTCAGCCTCGGCCTGGCGCTTTTCTCAGCGCCCCTCGCCGGCTGCCACGACGCGCCGTTGCCCGTCGCGCCGACGAGCTTCCCGAGCACCAATACCGGCGGCATCTCCAGCGTCACGAGCCTCGACATTCAGGCCGATTCCGACAGCGTGGCGGCCGGCCAGACCATGCCGCTCTCGCTGGTGGCCAGCGACGACCAGGGCAACGCGACCCCGGTGACGGCGCAGTGGTCGACCTCGAATGCGAGCATCGCCACGGTCAACGCGTCGACCGGCGTCGTGACCGGCATGCATCCCGGCACCGTCACCATCACGGCCAATGCGAACTCGCAGCAAACGACGTACACGCTGACGGTGCTGGCCCCGGGGCAGACCACAACCGATCCGACCCAATACGGCCCGGGTGACGGCACGAGCACGGACGGCACCTCGCTGGGCGGCACGACCGGATTCTCGACGGGCCTGGTGCTCGAGCCGGCCCAGCCGGGCGTTCTGGCGGGCGGACAGCTTCAGATGGCGGCGTATCTGCCCGGCGCGAACGCGCCCTCGGCCGTGAGCTGGAAGAGCTCGGACACCTCGATAGCCACCGTGGATGGGAC
>DATNPP010000102.1:0-1902 GCA_036703175.1 Oscillatoriaceae cyanobacterium | reverse complement strand
CGTCACGCTCAGCTATCCGGGCATCACGGCGGTCTCATTGCTGGCGTTCATCGCCGCGTTCGCGATCGTCATCGGCATCGGCCAGTTGATCGCGGCGGTTCAGCAACGGCACGAGTCGGGCGCGGTGCCTCTGGGAGTCAGCGGCGTCGTGTCGTTGCTCTTCGGCGCCTTGATGTTCGCCCGTCCGGTCGCCGGCGCGGTGACGCTCGCCTGGATGATCGGCATCTACGCCATCATCGCGGGCATCGGGCTTTGCACGATGGGCTGGATGCTCTACGGCCTGAACAAGCGCACCGTCGAAATCACGGCGACGCCGCTTACGGCCGAGCGCACCGAGGCCGGGACGCCTCGTTGAAGCTCCGGCCATAGACGCTTCGGCGCTCCTCGGAAGGCGGAATGCCCTTGCCGAGGGGCGCCGAACAACAAGCCTCTGTGAAACGTTTGTTAGAACTCTGTTAAATGGCGCGAGTTTCTTGCGAACTTCGGGATAAGGACTTCAGAGAGAGTTGTCGGAAGGTTAAGGAGGAACTCGAGATGGGTGGAGTCGTCAAGGCCGTCACCAACGTGGCGAAAGATGTCGTGACCGCGCCTGCGAAGCTGGCCGGCGGTGCGCTGAAGCTCGCGATGAACACGGTGATGCTGCCCGCCACGCTGACGAGCAAGGCGCTCGCGAAGATTTGTCCGCCCGTCTTCGGTCCACTCGACCAGAAGTTCGGCCAGCTGCGCAACTTCCAGAACGGCCTGGTCGATTTCGGCGTGAAGGCCACGAACTTTTTGCCTTCCACGGCCCTGGACGTCGGCGGCCGCACCACGGCGGCAGTCGTGCAGACGCCCTTCAACGTCGCCGGCGCGGCGCTGGGCGTGAAGCCTCCGTATTGAGTCGTTTTTCCGGGCCGGGCCTGCGGGTCCGGCTCTTTTTTTGAGAACATGCCCCTAAGGAGACGTCATGCAACAGCCCCCCGCCGAACTGGACAACTTGAGCGACGCCGAGCTGCAAGCCAAGCTGGAAGAGGCGAAAGCCAACCTCGCGAAGCAGATGCAGCGTGCGCGCAAGCAGTTCGCCTACAACGTGAAGCTGTCGCGCGATCGCCTCGCCTACGCCGAATCCGAGCTGCGTCAGTCCGAGGAGGCCTGGGCCAAGGCCAAGGGCACGCCGGAGGCGGTCACCGCCGAGCTGTTGCGCCACGTGAACGCGTCGTATCGCCGCATGATGCAGATTCAGCTCAAGGCGAACGAGCACAACCTCGCGGTGGCCGAGACCGAGCCGGTGCCCGAGCAGCCCTTGTACGTCGATCCGCAGGCGGATCTGGACTACCTGGAGGCGCGCGGCTACATGGACGTGTCGCTCGGCATGTTCTACTGGATTTTGCTCGCCGAGGGCATCGACCTGCTGCTGCGCGCGAGCGGGCAGCCCGGCACGATCGTGTGCCGGAGCCCGGAAGAGGAGCAAGCACGCGCCGAGAAGGCGAACGAGCTGAAAGCGCGGGCGGCGAACGAGCGATCGCTCGCGGTGTTGCTCGGCCAGCTCGGTGCGGAGTTGCCGGAGGCCTTTCGGCTCCTCAACTGGGGCAAGGAGACGTTGGCGCGGCTTCAATCGGGTGAGGAAGACAAGAAGGCCGCGTTGTCGCTCGCGGATTGGAACAAGCTGAGCGCCAAGGTGCTGCTGCTCGGCGATTTGCCGCAGAAGGCCTCGGCGGTGCCGCTGCTCGCCGCCTATCTGCCGTCGGAGCAAGCCGCGTTGCCCTTCGAGCCGGTCAACTGGGACGACACGGCCAATCAGGCGCCGGGGACCGATCGGCTGTCGATTTCGACCGATCGCCTGAATCGCCCGGGCTCGAACCGCCTGAGCCGCTAGCGGAATTCGGCGGCTACTGCGTGTCCGTCGCGTTCACCTGCGCCATG
>DATNPP010000099.1:0-15656 GCA_036703175.1 Oscillatoriaceae cyanobacterium | reverse complement strand
GCTCTACCAGGCGTTCTACAACCTGGCCACGATCGGCGTTTGTGTCTACTTGCTGATCGGGCGCTAGGCGATCGCCGAAACCTTCTCGCAACGCGCCTTTAAAAAATTTAAGCCGCCAGCACTCGATTTTTACCAGGCATTCAAGCAAAATAATGGGGCTTATCCGTATCTATTGCGGATGATCCGTAGTTTACACGGATTGGCCGCCCCAAGGCGGGGCCGTACGATGATAAGCGGGCCCTCGTGCCCGGACGGCCGCCTTGCCAATTGGTTATCCCACCTTTCAGGAGATGCCCGTGACCGAACACGCCCTCGACACATCCCACGCACATCACCACGACGAAAGCAGCATCTTCCCCTTCGTGACGGGGCCCGGCGTGGCGCTGATGCTCTTCGGCATCGCGACCACCTGGAACCAGTTCTCGTGGGGCCCCGCGTGCATTCTGCTCGGCCTCGCGACCGCCCTCGTCGGCATGATCGGCTGGTGGTGGGAGCTCGTCCAGGCCAACAAGAAGGACGAAGTCACGCTGATCGGCACGCCCGAAGAGGCCCGCCGCGGCCTCAAGATCGGCTTCGGCTTCTTCATCGGCTCCGAAGTCATGTTCTTCGCGGCCTTCTTCGCCTTCTACTTCTACTCGCGCTTCCACTCGCCGAGCTGGCCGCCGCCGGGCTACGAGCGCCTGCCCATTCCGCCCGCGCTGCTCAACACGGCGCTGCTGGTGGCGAGCGGCATCTGCTACCACTTCGCCGAGCACGGCATGATCCACAAAAAGGCGCGCATGCAGACGATCGGGCTGTTCGCCGTCGCGCTGTTGCTGGGCCTCACCTTCCTCGGCGTGCAGGGCAACGAGTGGTACACCCTGATGTTCAAGGAAGGCTTCCGCATCTACGACGGCACCATGGGCACGGCCTTCTACCTGTTGACCGGCTTCCACGGCGCGCACGTCATCATCGGCGCGACCTTCATCGCCGTCATCCTCATTCGTACGATTCTTGGCCACTTCACGCCGCACAAGCACTTCGCCATGACCGTGGCGGGCTGGTACTGGCACTTCGTCGACGTGGTCTGGATCGGCCTCGTGCTCTGCCTCTACATCTTCTAGCGCCGAACAAGGGAGTTACCGAATGCATTCCGATACCTCGCACGCCGTGGACCACGGCCACGGCCACGAACCCAAGCCAAAGGGGCCGATCATGACGTGGCTCACCACCACGGACCACAAGAAGATCGGCATCATGTACCTGTGGACGTCGTTCTTCTTCTTCCTCGTCTCCGGCGCGATGGCCCTCGTGGTGCGCGCGCAGTTGATGCACTACAACGGCGGCGTGGTGAGCCCCGAGGTCTTCAATCAGATGATGACCATGCACGCCACGGTCATGATCTTCCTCGCGATCATTCCGGCCGCCACGGGCTTCGGCAACTTCGTGCTGCCCTTGCACCTCGGCGCCAAGGACGTCGCCTTCCCGCGTTTGAACGCGCTCGGCTTCTGGCTCGTGCCGGTGGCCGGCATCGTGTTCCTGTCGAGCTTCTTCCTCGGCGGCGCGTCGGGCAACGGCTGGACGGCCTATCCGCCGCTCGCGGAGCGCGCGTTCTCGCCCGGCATCGGCGTGGACCTGTGGATCTTCGGCGTCCACCTCGTGGGTACCAGCTCGATCATGGGCGGTCTCAACTTCATCGCCACGATCTTCAACATGCGCGCCCCGGGGCTCACCTTCCACCGCATGAGCCTCTTCGCCTGGTCCTGGCTGGTCACCTCGTGGCTGCAGGTCATCGCGACCCCGGTGCTCGCCGGCGCCGTCACGATGCTGCTGTTCGACCGTAATTTGGGCACCAGCTTCTTCCGTCCGGAGTACGGCGGCGACCCGCTGCTGTTCCAGCACATCTTCTGGTTCTACTCGCATCCGGCCGTGTACATCATGATCCTGCCGTTCTTCGGCGTGATCTCGCAGGTGATTCCGGCCTTCTCGCACAAGCGCATCTTCGGCTATCTGCCGATCGCCTATTCCTCGGTCGCCATCGGCTTCTTCGGTCTGCTGGTCTGGGCGCACCACATGTTCGCCACCGGCCTCAACCCCTGGTTCCTGAGCATCTTCATGCTCATCACGATGCTGATCGCGGTGCCCACGGGCATCAAGATCTTCAGCTGGATCGCCACGATGTGGGGCGGCACGGTCGAGTTCAAGACGCCGATGCTCTTCGCCATCGGGTTCATCGCCTTTTTCACGATCGGCGGTCTCTCGGGCGTGCTGCAGGCCGCGATTCCCTTCGACATCGAGGTCTCGGGCACCTACTTCATCGTCGCCCACATCCACTACGTGCTCTTCGCCGGCTCGGTGATGGCCATCTGGTCCGGCCTGTACTACTGGCTGCCCAAGATGTGCGGCCGCATGTACAACGAGAAGCTGGGCCAGCTCCACTTCTGGCTGACGGCGATCGCCATGAACTGCACCTTCTTCCCGATGCACATCCTCGGTCTGCAAGGCATGCCGCGCCGCGTGGCGCTGTACGCCCCGCAGTTCGAGCACCTCAACCAGTTCATCTCGATCTCGGCCTTCGTGCTGGGCGCCGCGCAGCTGCTGGTGATCGTGAACATGATCTACACGCTCAAGTGGGGCAAGAAGGTCGACGTCAACGATCCCTGGGGCCATCACCCCGACACGCTCACCTTCGAGTGGGAGATCGCCTCGCCGCCGCCGGCGCACAACTTCGATCACCCGCCCAAGGTCACGGGCGCCGTGGCGCTTCATTAGAGAGGACTTCATCACCACTATGCAGCACTTCCTCTCACCTCAACGGCTGATGCTCGCGGTGGTGGCCCTGCTGGCCACCGCGACGCCCGCCTTCGCTTTCGGAAGCGAGGCGTTCTGGTTCCCCAAGACCGTGACGCCCTACGGGCACATGGTCAACGACATCTACCAGCTCTCCATGTGGATCTGCGTCGGCATCATGGTCGTGGTCGAGGTCGGCCTCGTCTACGCGCTGTGGGCCTTCCGCAAGCGCCCCAACGACACCCGTGAGCCGGCGACCTGGCATCACAACACCAAGCTCGAGGTCATCTGGACGATCATTCCCTTCGTCCTGCTGATCGTGATCCTGGTGCCGACGTTCAAGGCGCTGGCCTACTTCGCGGACGTGCCGTCCAACCCGCAGCTCACGCTCCAGGTGGTGGGCCACCAGTTCTTCTGGGAGTACCGCTACCCCGAGCTGGGCATCAGCATGCACACCTCGCCGCGCGTCGGCCAGGGAGGCAACGAGGAGCTCTACATTCCCACGGACACGAAGATGAAGGTGGTGATCACCTCCGCCGACGTGATCCACTCCTGGTGGGTGCCCGAGTTCGGCTTCCAGCAGTTCGCGACGCCGGGCAACCTCTCGATCGTGCCGCTCGAAGTCAGCAAGCCGGGCCTCTACACCGGCCAGTGCGCCTACCTGTGCGGCGCGCTGCACGGCGCGATGAACATCATCGTCCGCGCGGTGCCGCGCCCCGAGTTCGACGCGTGGGCCGCGAAGCAGTCCAAGGCGCCGTTCGACACGATCGCCAAGGTCGGCAAGGTCGGCATGGTCGCCCCGCCGCCCGCGGTCATCAACGCGCAGAACCAGGTCGCCACGGGCACGGTGGATCCGAAGGCGCTCGCCGCCGCCGGCCAGCCGATCTTCGCGGCCAAGTGCGCGGGCTGCCACGGCGGCGCCGGCGCCGGTATGCCCGGTATGTTCCCGCCGCTCGCCGGCTCCGAGATCGTCAACGGTCCGGACGACAAGTTCGTCCACATCGTCAAGGACGGCCTCACCGGCCCGGTCACGGTCAAGGGTGGCAGCTACAACGGCATGATGCCGCCGTGGAAGGACCAGCTCTCGGCGAAGGAAATCTCGGAAGTGATGACCTACGTCCGCACGAGTTGGGGCAACAACGGCAAGCCGATCACCCCGGCCCAGGTCCAGTCGACCCAATAAGCAGACAAGGGATGGGAGGTCCGCCTCCCATCCCTTGCCCCTCTGGAGGTCCAACGTGTCCATTCAAACCGACAACAGCGATCGCGAGATCGCGCGCAAGAACAAGATCACCGGCTTCTGGCTGCTCGGCGTCGTCGCCTTCATGATGCTCATGAGCTTCCTGTGCCGTCACAACCTGCAACACGTCTTCTTCAAGTCCTGAGCCATGGAAACCCTGACCGCCTTTCGCCGCTTCAAACCCTTCGCCGCCTTCGCCGTCGCGCTCGTTTACGTGCAGATGGTGCTGGGCTCGACGGTGCGCGCGACGGGCTCGGGCGAGGGCTGCCCGGACTGGCCGCTGTGCCACGGCCACTGGTATCCCAATTTCGACATGTACTCGATCCTCGAGTACGCGCACCGCGCCACCGCGGCGCTGGTCACCTTCGTGTGCATCGCGGCGATCGCCTGGATTGCCGCCAACCCATACTTGCGCCGTGAGCTCGGCCGATTGGCGGCCGGCATCGGCACGCTGCTCGGCATCATCATCACGTTTGGCGCGCTGACGGTCTTCTACGACATGCCGCCCGCCGTGGTGGCCTGCCACCTGGTGCTCGCGGCGACGTTACTGATGATCTGGCTGACGGTCTACCAGCGCACCGCCGCGTTGGCGAAGGAACAGGCGCCCGAGGCCCCTGCGCCCGGCTGGTATCTCTACGTCGCCCCTATCGCAATGGCCGCCATCTATGTGCAGCTCTTTTTGGGCGCGCTGGTCTCCGTCTCGCACGCCGGCTACGCCTGCCCGGACTTCCCGACCTGCTACGGCATGTGGCTGCCGCCGATCGTCGGCAACGTGGGCGTGCAGGTGATTCACCGCTTCGGCGC
Source organism: Oscillatoriaceae cyanobacterium (assembly GCA_036703175.1). Lineage (GTDB taxonomy): Bacteria > Cyanobacteriota > Sericytochromatia > S15B-MN24 > JAQBPE01 > DATNPP01. The sequence goes on along the minus strand of DATNPP010000099.1, from coordinate 10,843 downwards.
CTACACCGTCGCCACCTGCGTGCTCGCCCTGATTGGCCTCGCCGAGTGGCAGGCGAGCGCCCGCGTTCGTCGCCTGGCGCGCGTCGCGGCGCTGCTGGTCGTCGTGCAGATCGCCCTCGGCATCACGACCGTGCTGCTGCAGGTGCCGCCGCTGCTGTCCGTCACGCACCTCGCGAACGGCATGTTGCTCTTCTCGACCCTCTATTTGACGCTTTACGCCTGCGCGCCGGTCCTGTGGACGAGCCGCAAGCCCGTGGAGGGACCCATGCTGCCGCTCAAGGTGCGCCTGAACGCCTACTACAAGCTCACCAAGCCCGCGATCGTGATGCTGGTGGTGCTGACGGGCCTGCCCGCGATTCTCATCGCGACGGGCGGCCATCCGGACCTCGTCATGACGATCGCCGCGCTCGTGGGCACCTCGCTCGCCGCGGGCTCGTCCGCCGTGTTCAACCAGTACTTCGAGCGCGAGCGCGACAAGGTCATGCGCCGCACGGCGGCCCGCCCGATTCCCGCGGGCATCGTTTCGCCCGACGCGGCGCGCACCTTCGGCATCGTGCTCGGTGTGCTGGCCATGATCGTGCTGCTCGTCTGGACGACCCCGCTCGCGGCGCTCATCGCGCTCGGCGGCTTGCTGTTCTACGGCTTCTTCTACACGCTGGTGCTGAAGCCCGCGAGCCCGCAGAACATCGTCGTGGGCGGCGCGGCCGGCGCCTCGGCGCCGCTGATTTGCTGGGCGGCCGCGACGGGCACCGTCGGACTGCCGGCGTGGATCATGTTCGCGATCATTTTCTTGTGGACGCCGCCGCACTTCTGGGCGCTCGCGATCTTCCGTTTGGAGGACTACGTGGCGGCCAACATCCCGATGTACCCGGTCGTCTACGGCGTGAGCAAGACGGCGCGCTGGATCGTCATCTACACGTTGATGATGGTGCCGCTGACCCTGCTGCTCGTGCCGTTGCACGCGGCGGGCCCGATTTACCTGTTCTCGGCGATCGCCCTGGGCCTCGGCTTTCTGGCGCTCGCGGGCGCGGTGTTGCGGACGGAGAGCAAGGCGGCGGCGACCAAGCTGTTCGCCTACTCGATCGTCTACACCCTGGCCCTGTTTACGGCCCTGACCATCGACGCGGCCCTCGGCGGGCCGCACATGGTGCCGTTCATGGCCGCTTCTCTGAGGTGATTCGATGGATGAAGAACTGAAGCGCAAAAACCAGCGCGTGCTGATGCTCGTCATCGGCGTGATCATCGGCATGGGCTTCTTCACTTACGGCTACCAGAAGAACTTCCACAAGATCTGCGGCCTGGTCGGATTGCCCTACAACCAGGGCAAGAGCCTGCAGGCGCTGCTCAAGACGTCGGAGCGTGCCGGCAAGGACCAATCGCTCGTGAGCTTCATGGGCGTCAGCGGCCAGGTGCCGGTGGACATCGAACCCTTGCAACGCGAGAAGTGGGTGAAAACCGGGAAAATCACCACCGTGTACTACCGGCTCACCAATTTGACGGACCACCGTGTGGACTTCAAGGCCGAGCACATGACGATCCCGCTCACGCCGGATTTTCAGCTGATCAAGTGCTTCTGCAGCACGCATCACGTGCTCGCGCCGCATGAGACGAGAACCTACCCGCTGACCTTTTCGCTCACGAACACCATCACGAGCGACGCAGGCTTGACCATCAACTACACCATCTTCCCCTACGACGGTCCTGGCGCGGTGACGCAACTGAGCAAGCGCTAGTCGGAGGGGACCTTGTTCTTCCCGGTCTTCGAGATGCCCTGGCTGGGCGATCGCTGGCTGATTGGCTCGATGGCCATTCTGCACGTGCTGATCAACCATGCGGCGGCGATCGGCGGCAGCTTGATGCTCGTCGCGCTCGAACACCGCGGCCGTAAACTGGGCGACGAGCGCTGGGACGTGCTCGCCTACCGCTTGGCCTTCGTGTACTTCGTGCTCGTGACGACCGTCGGCGCGCTGACGGGCGTGGGCATCTGGTTCACGACCATGGTGGCCGAGCCGGCGGGCATCGGGACCATGCTGCGCATCTTCTTCTGGGGCTGGTTTGCGGAGTGGCTGGTCTTCGTGCTGGAAGTCGTGATGGTGATGGCCTACTTCCTCTCCTGGAAGGTGATGCGGCCCCAGACGCACCTCAAGCTCGGCTACGCCTACGCGATCTCGTCAGCCGCCACGATGGCGATCATCACGGGCATTCTGTCCTCGATGCTGACGCCCGGCCACTGGCTCATCCACCACGGCTTCTGGGACGGCTTTTTGAATCCCAGCTACCCGCCGCAGCTGTTGCTGCGCTCGGGCCTGGCCCTCGGACTCGGCGCGGGGCTGAGCATGCTGCTGAGCCGCTGGCTCGCGCCCGAGGACCTGCGCGCCGAGGCGAGCCGCTTTCTGGCGCGCTTTCTGCTGGCGTCGGTGCCGCTCGCGGCGATCGGCGGCGCCTGGTATCTGGCGGTGTTGCCGGATCAGGTGCGGGACCTGATTCCCACCGCGCTGATGACCACCCAGTTCGCGCCCTACGTGCAGGACTCCTACCTGGCGAACGGCCTCATCGCCGTCGCCGTGCTCGCCGTCGGCTTCTGGGCGCTGAAGCGTCATAAGCCGCTGCCCACTGCCGCCGTCTTCGTGCCCTTTTTGGCCCTGGTGATGCTGCTGGGCCAGTTCGAGCGCGTGCGCGAATTCGTGCGCAAACCCTACTTGATTCCCGGCTACCTTTACGCCAACGGCATTCGCGTCGACGCGGTCCCCGAGTTGAACAAGACCGGCGTGCTCGCCCAGGCGCCCTACGCCGCGGTGCACACGGTGACGCCCGCCAACCGTCTGCTGGCCGGTCGCGAGGTCTACCGCCTCGAATGTGCCGAGTGCCATACGATCGGGGGCCTGAACGACCTGCGCGCGAAAACCGCCGGCAAGTCGCCCGAGGCGATCGACGGCTTCGTCGCCCACCTGCACGACATCCACCCCTTCATGCCGCCCTTCGTCGGCACCGACGCCGAGCGTCAGGCTCTGGCGGCCTACTTGTCGTCCTTGTCCACCCCGGTCGCCAAAACGACGGAGCGTGCCCATGGGGGCTGAGTTCGCGCTGCCGTTGCCCGTGCCGCTCCTCGCGGTCAAGATCGCCCTGGTGCTGGCCTTCATTCTGCACATTCTCTTCGTGAACCTGATGGTCGGCGGCACGCTCGTCACGCTGCACACGCACTGGCTGGGCCGCAAGGACGCCGATCTGCTCAAGTTCGCCGGCCAGCTCATCACGAGCGTCACGGTGCACAAGAGCCTGGCCGTGGTGCTCGGCGTGGCGCCGCTGTTGCTCATCAGCCTGGCGTACACGGTGCCCTTCTACACCTCGAGCGTGCTCGTCGCCCCCGAGTGGCTGGCCGTGATTCCGCTCGTCACGCTGGCCTTCTTGCTCGTGCTGGCCTACAAGTTCGGTTGGGATTCCTGGCGCGTGACGCATCCGCGCTGGCATGCGGCCTGCGGCATCGGCGCGGCGCTGTGCTTCCTGGTGATTCCCTTCATCTACCTGACGAACACCCAGCTGATGCTCGATCGTAATGCTTGCTTGCAGCAGGTGGGCTTCTTTCAGGCCCTGCTATCAGTCGGCAACGTGATTCCGCGCTACGTCCACTTCATGTTCGCGAGCTTCTCGATCACGGGCTTCTGGATTGCCCTCTGGTGGGGCCGCGAGGCCCGGCCGATGGAAACTGAGGCGCGCGCCAAGGTCGTGCGCCTGGGCACGCTCTGGGCGCTGATTCCGACCTGTTTCCAGTTCATCGCGGGGCCCGTGGTGCTCGCCACGCTGCCGCCGGGCGGCATCTCGCCGGGGCTGATCGCGGTATTGGCGGTCGGCATCCTGTGCGGCGCGCTGTCTATTTTCGCGATGATTGACACGCTGCGCGGCGCGAATGCGATGAAACGGGCCGCGCTGTTGTTGCTCGTGACGGTCGTGTGTATGGGAACGGGCCGCCACCTCATCCGTGAGTCTCTTTTGGCGCGCCCCCTGGCGGGGACGGCCTCTGCGGCACATGCCCCGGCGGCGGATCGTAGCTAACCGGCTTGCCCTGTCTCTCGCCCTTTGCTAGTATCTGTTAAGAGATATGAAGTGGAGGGCTTCGGCATGGCGCAGATGCATGTGAGCACGCGGTCCCGTCACAAACGTACGGCGGTGGCCATTTTGCCGGATCACACGCGCGTGGTCGAAGCCGTGCGCGCATTGCACGCGGCCGGTTTCGGCAACGATCAGATTTCGATTCTGGCCAAGGACGACCAGACGGTCCGTGAGACCGTCGACCAGATCGGGGTGCTGAACGGCGCCGAGATCGAGGCCGCGGACGATTTGGCCGAGGAGTCGATTCCCAAGGGGCGGGACGAGGTCGGCGGCATGGCGATTGGCGCGGGCGTGGGCTTCGTCATCAGCTTTACGGCGATCGCCATTCCGGGTTTCGGTGAGTTCCTGCTCGCCGCAGGCCCGCTGGCCCTCGCCGTCAACGCGCTGACCACCTCCGCAGCCGGCGTGGGATTGGGCGCGCTCGTGGGCGCCTTGATGGACGAGCGCGGCACCGAGGCGCACCGGGATCTGTACAAGAACGCCCTCGAAAAGGGCCAGTGGCTGCTCGTGGTGCACGGCGACAACGCCCAGATCGACCAGGCCGCCCAAGTGCTTCGGACCGGTAGTCTGGAGCATCTGGACACTTTCTGACCTCCCAGCCGCTCGCGGCGTCGCATTCCCGACTTGCCGGTTTTGACAGGCAAGTCGGGAGCTTCGCGTATTTTCAATAACGAAACGACGCCTTAGTATCATTGAAACAGCGCCTGAAGCAGGGAAAGCGAAGCCAAGCGGGAGAGACCAGCATGCCCACCGCGCGAGTCAGCCGCGTGATCCATTGGTACCTGACGTTGCTTCCGCCGGCGATCGTCGCGGTTTGTCTTCTGTCGATCGTCGGGTGGTTACTGGACATTCCCCTTCTGAGGACCGTCGTTCCCGGGGCGCTTCCGATGATGCCGGGCACGGCGGTCGGCTTGATTCTGCTGTCGATTGCCCTTTGGCTTCTCCGAACGGAACGCCCGTCACGACGAGCGCGCGTGGTCGCCGCGGGCGCGGCCGGGCTCGCCCTCGCCATCGGCGCGCTGATGCTCCTCGAATACCTCACCGGACGGCCAGTTCCTTGGGCCAGCGAAGCGATGCAGCATTTCAGCTCATCCAGCGGCTGGCATTACGGCCGGCTGTCCCTGCGAGGCTCGCTGTGCCTGGTCTTGCTGGGGGCGGCCCTGATCCAGGTCGCCTCATCCGGACGGGGGCATCCCCGGGTGATCCAGACCCTGGCCCTCGCTGCCACGTTCATTCCCTACGTCGCCTTGATCGGCTATGCCTACGAGACGAAGACGCTATACGAGTTCACGCCGTCCACCGGTATGGCACTGCACGCTTCGGTGGCCTTTCTCCTGCTCGGCATCGGCGTCCTCGCCATTCGGCCCAACCAGGGCTTCGTCGAGGCGGCGACGGGCCCAGGGGCCGGTGGACACCTCGTGCGCGAACTGCTCGTGCCGTTCGTCTTCGGGCAGCTGGTTCTGGGGTGGTTGATTCTGGCCGGCGTCGATCTCGGGGCCTACGATCTGCGCTTCGCTGCCGCCTTGATCGCGGCGAGCAACAGCGTGATCTTCGGCGCGCTGACCGCCTGGACCGCCCGCGCGCTCAATCGAGAAGAGCGCATGCGCGAGGCGGCCGAGGCGGAAGCCGGCCGAAGCCAAAGGCTTCTGCAGCAAGTGGTCGCCAATGCACCGGTGGTCCTGTTCGCCACCGACCATGAGGGACGCATCATGCTGGTCGAGGGAAACGTGAGAAATCGAATCCATCCGCTCGGCCTCGACTCCAGGGGGAAGTCGCTTTACGCGATTTTTCACCGCTATCCGCGCGTCATCGCCGGTTTCGAGATGGCGCTTCGAGGGCAGCGACATCGAGAGACGTTCCTCCTGGGAGAGGAAGCCTTCGAGGTCTGGTTTCAGCCGGTGGAAGCGATGAATGGAGGCCGAGCTGGCGTGACGGGCGTCATCGCGGTCGCAACCGACGTCACCGAGCGCGAGCGCGCCGAGGAGGCCTTGAAGCGTCAGAACGCCCAGATCAACGCCATTCTCGACGCGACGAGCGAAGGAATCTTGCTCGTCGACGAAAACCGGCGCGTGCAGCGCGTGAATCGACGTTTCTTGCGGATGTGGGGCTGGTCGGCGGACGAGGTCGTCGGCCACGACGATCGCGAGTTGCTCAAGGCCGCCACGCCGCTGCTGTGCAGTCCCGAGACCCTGCGCGGTGCGTTTGCAGACTCGATCCGCGAGCCCGAAAATCATGACTGGGACGAGATCGAGTTCAAGGACGGTCGCGTGTTCGAGTACTACAGCGGCACGCCTGTCGCCCCGGACGGCAAGACGTACGGCCGGGCCTGGTTCTACCGGGACGTGACGGCACGCAAGAAACTCGAGCGAAGCCTCCAGGAGCAAAACGATCAACTCAAGGCCCTCGATAGCCTGAAAAACGACTTCGTCAACGCCGTTTCCCATGACTTGCGAACCCCCCTCACCTCCATTCGGGGCTTCGCCGAGTTTCTCGAAGACGGCATCGGCGGGCCGCTCAACACGATGCAGCTCGGCTTCGTGCGCGAGCTGCAAAAGGCCACGAATCGCCTGGAGGGGCTGGTCAGCGGTTTGCTGGACTTTGCCCGGCTGCAGGCCGGCACCTTCCGGCTCAATCCTGAAACCGTCGACCTGAAACAGCTGGTGGGCGAAATCCTCGCGAGCTTCATGCCGCAAGCGGAAGCGGCGGGCGTGCAGCTCAAGCTGGCGCCCGAGACGGCGTCCGCGACGCTCTTGCTGGATGCACCGCGCATTCAGCAGGTTCTGAGCAATCTGCTCAGTAACGCGATCAAGTTCACGCCCTCGGGCGGCACGGTGAGCGTTTCCATTCGGCGCGAGGGCGACGGCGCGCGCGTCGAGGTGGCGGATACCGGCGTCGGAATTGCTGCAATGGATATCCCGCGCTTGTTTCAGCGCTTCTCGCAGCTGGACGCCGGCATGAAGCGCGGAGGGACGGGACTCGGCCTGTGGATCAGCCGCTCGATCGTCGAGGCGCATGGCGGCGAAATCAGCGTCCGCAGCAGGCCCGGCGCAGGCTCGACGTTTTGGTTCACGCTACCCGCCGCGCCTCCGACGCGCTAGGCGCCGGTCGGGCTTAGAAGTCCAGGATATGGCGCTCGATCATCACCGGCTCGAGATGCTCATTCACCACCGTCACGTGCGCCGGGTGCTTCAGGTACCGGCCCACGGCCTCCATATCCGCCATGCGCCCCACAAGCGCGTGCGTATACGTCTGATCCCGATCCGACACGTTTCGCCCCATATGGAACGACTCCAGCTCGGGAATCACGCCCACCAGGCCGTTGAAGGCATCCAACAGCGCCTTCTCCTGCGCCTCGGACATCGGCTTGAGCTTGAAGCCCACGACGTGCGTGATCACGCGCGCCCTGCCTTCGCGATGTGCTCGCGCAGCTCGCCCACGAAGCGATCCGGATCGTCCGGCGACACCACGAACCAGGGCAGCACGGGGCGGGTGAGGCGAATCGAGACCGAGTGGTTCCAGAAGTCCAGCCGGTTCTGCCAGTGCTCGTTCCAGATCTCGAGGCCGCGCTTGACCTCGAGCATCTCGTTGTAGGGAATCTCGCGCACGACGAACTGGCCCCCCATGGCGGTGACCTGCAGCGACGTCGGCGTCAGCCGATAATCGACCAGGAACTTGAGCGGATTGTTCATATTTTCTCCTTGCGGCCGCCCCTACGGCTGCTTCGCCGTCGCGACGCGTGCCTTCAATTCGGCGATGAAAGTTTCGGGGTCGTCCGGCGTGACGACGAACCAGGGAAGCAAGAGGCGTTTGAGTCGAATCGAGACGCAATGGCCACGAGAATCCCAGCGGCTCTGCCAGTGCTCGTTCCAGAATTTGGCGCCGCGCCGAATCTCGAGCATCTGGCTGTACGGGACCTCACGACGCACCACCGCGCCTCCCTTGCCGACGATCTGCAGCGCCGTCGGCGTCAGGCGGTAGTCCACGAAATACTTCAAATTCATGGCACCCTCCTCGAGGATGCCTCATCTTACCCCAAGCAACCGGCCTATTCCATCACCTCGGGCCACGCCCCGCCGTCCCGACATTGAATCTCGCGATACCGGCGCAGCGTATGCTTCTCCAGGCTCTCCGCCAACAGGTCCGCGTTGATCGCCTGCGCCGCCGTGGCCCCCTGGCCCGCGGCGATGATCATCTGGCAATTGGCCGGCGTGACGCATCCCGCCGCGTAGAGCCCCGGCACGCTCGTGCGCCCATCGACGTCCACGAGAATTTGTCCCTCACGGTCCACCGCCGCGCCGAGGGCGCGCGCGAGCTGGTTGTGGAACACGTCGCCGCGCGTCGCGAAGATGACGTCCGCGCGAATTCTCCGGCCGCCCTCGAAGTCGATCGCCTTGATCATCCGCTCTTGCTCGATGCAGCCCTCGATGCGCCCGCAGTGGTAGGGAATGCCGTACTCGCGCCGCCAGGCCTCGTGTTGGTCGTCCCACATGGGCTCCTCGCCGTTGGTGACGATGTAGACCTTCGGCGAGTACGCCAGCATGCCGAGCGCGTAGTGCACGGCCTCGTTGCGATTCCCGGCGATCGCCACCGCCTTGCCGCGCACGCGGTACCCGTCGCAATCCTTGCAGAAGAACACACTGTACCCGATGCATCGACGGGTGCCGGCGATCGCCGGCGGCAGATGAAACGCCCCCGTCGCGAGCAACAATCGGCGCGCCCGGTAGTCGCCTTTGAGCCCGTGCAAGACGAAGTCGTCCAGGCCACCCTCGACCCGCTCGATCGTGTCCGCCGCCCAACGGGCGCCATACTCCTGGGCCTGCTCGAGGCCACGCTCGACGAGCGCCTCGCCCGAGATGCCTTCCGGAAAGCCGAGGTAGTTCTGCACCTCCGGCTCCCAGTTGCCCATCGAGTGCCCGGCGTCGATGATCACGACGTCCCGCATCGCGCGGCCGAGGTAAATCGCCGCGGACAGCCCGGCGTAGCCACCGCCAACGATCGCGACCTCGTGCTGACCCTCCGGCATAAGACGCCCTCCCCGAGGCCATCTTAGCCAAATTGGACAACGAACCCTACCGGCAACCGAGCCAAGACGGAGACCGTCGCGGCCGTCCCCCTGAAGCCGTGCTGGTGCGCGGAGCGGTTCTAGCGGGTGCCGAACCAGACGGTGAGCGCCTCTCGCAGCGCAGGCACGGCCGCATCGGCGGACGCGCCGATCGCCGCACCCCAGGCCACGACCGCATCCGGGCGGATGAGCAGCGCATCGGCGGGGCGATCGTCGCAGTGCACCGAATGGACCGCGACGCGATCCCGCCAGGGCTCCGCCGCCGCACGCAGTTCCGCGCGACCCGCCAGGTCGAGCAGCACCGGCCGCGCGGCCGGCATCAGCGCCGCCAGACTGGTCGGGCCCGCCGCCGTCCTAAGCGCCAGCTTCGGCGCGAGGCAGCCGGCCAACGGGTGCGGATCGTCGCCGGGTAAGGGATAGCGGATATCCGAGCCCGCCACCATGGCCGCGACCCTGCGCGCCGCCGGCTGGTCGGCCAGCAGCTCCTGGACGAGCTCGCGCAGGGCTTCGGCGGCCGCGTCCCCGCCTCGGCGAAGCGCCACCTGGGCCTGGGCGTGCCACATGGTTCGGTTCGCCGCGTGCCGACGCTCCGTCTCGTAGCTGTCTAGCATCCCTTCGGGCGCGCGCCCCTGCACGGTCGCGGCCAGCTTCCAGGCCAGATTGACGGCGTCGAACAATCCGGCGCCGAGCCCGGTGCCTCCCGCGGGGAAGATATGCGCCGCATCGCCCGCGAGCAGGATCCGTCCGTCGCGATAGCGCGTGGCCTGGCGGGCATTGTACGTGAAGCGCGACAGCTTTCGCGCTTCTTCGAACGGCAATTCGCCGCCCAGCACGCGTCGCAGGCTGGCGCGCAGCTCATCGATTGTCATCGGGGCCTCGTCGTCGAAGTCGCCCGTGTCGTCCTCGCTCGTGTAGATGCCCAGCTCGCCGGGCGCTCGCGCCGCAAAGGCGAACACGCCCCGCGCGGTGGTCGTGAATCCGGCCTTGAAAAGGCCCACGCCCGGAATCTCGAGGTCGCCGCCGTCGAGTATCGTCACCCCCGGGGCCAGCGTGAGGGTCGCGCGGCGATTGACCTCCGGGTAGGTCGTGCCTGCGAATTCGATGCCGAGCAGCTTGCGGACCCGACTATGCGAGCCGTCGCAGCCGACCAGGAAGCGGCTTGTCACACGATACGCCCCATCCGACCCCTGCACCTCGGCCGTGACCTGCACCTCGTCCTGATGCAGGCCGACCAGGTGGTGTCCGCGTCGAATCTCGGCTCCCGACTCGACGGCACGCGCCGCGAGCTCGGCCTCGAGCCTCGGCTGGGGGAACATCATGGCCTCGAGCGGGGGATCGGCCATTCCCGTCATGTCGACGTGGAGACCGCCCCAAGGGAAGCGCGGCACCCCGGGAGGCGGGCCGTCGCCGGCCGCGGCGAAGCGTTCCCACTCTCCGCGGTGGCGCAGCAGGTCCAGAATCTGTCCACTCAGGCCGCCGGCCTTGGGGATCTGCGAGGGCTCCGACAGCCGCTCCAGCACCAGCGTCCGGACGCCGGCCCGCTGAAGATCGCCCGCCAGCATCAGGCCCGTCGGGCCGGCGCCCACGATGATCACGTCGGCGTCCGTCATTGGCTACTCCTCTCGCGCTCGCGCGTCTCACTCGCCCGCGGCGATCGACGGGTGTGCGCCGTCG
>DATNPP010000094.1:0-3398 GCA_036703175.1 Oscillatoriaceae cyanobacterium | reverse complement strand
CGCCTCGCGCTCGCCCAGGCCGAAGTGGCCCTCGCGGCCGGCGACGTGCCGGTGGGGGCGCTCGTGGTGTGCGACGGCGAGATCGTCGCGCAGGGCCACAACACGCGCGAGGCGCGGCTGGATCCGACCGGCCATGCCGAGCTCAACGTGCTGCGGCAGGCCGCGGCGGCGCTCGGCCGCTGGCGGCTGAACGGATGCACGCTCTACGTCACGCTCGAGCCGTGCCCGATGTGCGCGGCCGCGATCGCGCAAGCGAGAATCGAGCGCGTCGTGTACGGCGCGCTCGATCCCAAGCAAGGCGCGGCCGGGACCGTGTTCAACCTCGTGGACGATTCACGGCTCAATCATCGCGTCGAGGCGATCGCGGGCGTGCTCGAAAGCGACTGCGCCGCGCTGCTCACGCGCTTCTTTCGCGAACGCGACTCAGGGCGATAGATGCAGACCGACCATGGCCAGCGCGCAAAAGAGGAAGAGCAACTCAATCATGGGCTGATGAACCTCATGAGCAAGGGGCGGGCCAGCGCGTCGTCGGTACGTCTTGGGCGGCGAAACGGGTGGGTGCCCGAGTGGGGCATCCCCCTCACATAAGCCTTGTCGTGCCTATGTTATCAACTTTTGTGAAGAATGTAAAGAACTATTTTATAATCCGTTGGCGACCCCGTGCCCTCGGCACGCGAGGGGAACGTCGGCTCACTCAATGGGTCGAGGGGCGGATTTCCGGCGAGACGGTCGGGAAAAAGCGCCCGATGACGGCGAGCAGCTCGCGGCGCGTGTACGGCTTTCGCAAAAATTCGCTGCAGCCGGCGGCGAAGGCCTGGGCCTGATCGTCGCGCGTGACCATCGCCGTCAGCGCGATCACCACCGCGTGGCTCGTTTCGGCGCAAGCCTTGATGCGACGCGTGGCCTCGAGGCCGTCCCACTCGCCCGGCATGGCGAGGTCCATCAGCACCAGATCGGGCCGTTCGCGGCACGCCAGCTCGAACGCCGCCTGTCCCGACGACGCGGTCAGGACCGGCACGCGCGTGGCGCGCAACAGGGTCTGAAGAATCTCGAGATTGCTCGGGTTGTCGTCGACAACCAGGATCTTCATGCGGCTACCTTCGGGGCTCGTATGCTTTTGAGTTTACAAGATATTAACGACGTATACAAGTTTACATATCAGTCCTGGAAGCCTGTCCACATGCCGCTTTCGAGTCGACTCTCGCCCGACAATCGCGGCCGTGCGCGGCCAGATCGCCAAGCGCTGCGCGCCTGGCCGATTGCAAATTGACATGGATGCGACAGTGGGGCGAAATGCCAAGCGGGCGCTAGGCCCCGTCGAAGAACAGGCCGGCGGGCGGGTTTGCGATGAAGGCGCGGCACCAATCCACGAGGCCCTGCTCACCTTCCGCCGCGAGCGCGTTCAGCGCCGCGAGATCCGACGCAGGCGCATGCAGACGCTCTCCCAGGCACGCCACATGATGAACCGTGCCGTGCTCGACCACGCGCAGCGTGAGGAGCAATCGCCCGTCGAGCACGCGACCGCGGTGCTCGTAGCGCACCGCGTCGACGCCGAAATCGTTCGCGTCGTGCGTGAGGATGGTGGCCTCGGAGCGGAAGCCGCGCGCACGCAATCGCCGCGCGTAGCCGTCCGCGTCCGCGAGGCGGCGCGGCTCGATCGTGAGCTCGCCGACGCAGCGATCGCCCGCGAAGACGTAGGCGCCCAGCAGGCCCTGGCTGCGCAACACCAAAAGCGTATGGCCGCTCGGCAGCGCCCGGCGCTCGTCCAGGCCGGGGTAGGCGATGCGCATGGCGCTGCTGTCGAAGGCCGAAAGAAAGCCCGGCACGCGCTGGCCCTCGTAAAGCGGGAACAGCAGCTCGCCGGTGGGCGTCGCGAGCGCGGCGCCGGCCGATTGCGCGAACGCCGGAGCCGCGAGCAGCAGCGGCGCGACGAGCGCGAAAAGGCGGCGAACGCTCAAACCGGCAGCAAGCCGCCGCGATCGCCCAGCAGCGCGGCGCGTACGGCTTCCGCGTTGCCGCTCGCGAGCAGCACGCGGAAGGCGTGGGCGCCGCGGTAGGTTTCGTAGCTCGACAGCGACGCGAGCGCGACGGGCGATTCCGGCTGGCGCAGCGTCCAGTGGGTGCCGGCGATCTCGAGCAGGCCGGCCTCGCGCAGCATCTCGAGCCCCGCGCGCACCATCAGCGTGGTGGCCTCGAAGGGGTGCGCGAGCAGTTGCGGCAGGCTCAGATGCCCGAGGCTCGCGACTTCGCGCGCGAAGGCCGCGAGCCAGGCCGCGCTGATCTCGGGCTCGACCACGGGCGTCTCCCACAGCAGCAGCACGCGTCCGCTCACGCCGGCGACCAGTCGGCCCCAGGCTTCGAGCGCGTAGGGGCGCTCCCACATCACGAGATCGGTGACGGCGCCGTAGGTGGACTGGCGGTCCGACCAGACCTGCACGTCGCGCGCCCCGATGGCCCGCTCGAGGTCGAGGCCGGGCAGGCGATCGCCCGTGTACACCGCGACGTCTTCGGTCGCTTGCAAGCACTGGCGCAACACGCGCAGGCGATCGCCCGTGGAACGCTCGTCGACCAGGCGGGCGCGGGCGATCGCCACGCGCGCGAACGCGCTGACGCGCCGCGGCCCCTCGGCGCGGGCGAGCTTGTCGATCGTCAGTTCGAGCTGGTTCTTCTTCCAGCGCGGCCGCACCTGCGCATGCACCCACGGGCCGAGCGCGTCGCGCTGGTCGCCATGGCCCCAGGCCGGCAACTCCTGAATCGTCTCGCCGTCGTCGAGGCGCAAAAAGAGATGCTTGCCGGCGCGATCGCGGCGCGTGTCGAGCACGCGGGCGTTCAGCAGGCCCAGCGCCGGCGCCGGATTGCCCTGGCCGGTCGGCTCGAAGCGCTCCAGTTCCTCGAGCAATTCGGGCGTGTAGTCCGCGAGGCCCGGGCACGCGTCCAGCCAGACGTCGTCGTCGGGCGCCTTCCAGCCGAGGCCGTTCAGATAGGCGTTCAATCGCTCCCGCAGCGCGGGAATCTGCGTCTCGTGCACCGCGCAGCCCGCCGCCATGGCATGCCCGCCGAAGTTCAGCAGCAAATCGCGGCAGCTCGCGAGCGCCTCGTAAAGATGACAGCCCTCGAGGCTGCGGCCCGAGCCCTTCCAGACGCCGTCTCGATGCGGCGAGAGCAACAGCACGGGGCGACGCAGGCGCTCTTTGAGGCGCCCGGCCACGATGCCCGTGATGCCGTGGTGGAAGTCCTTCCCGGCGAGCACGAGGAAGGCGTCTCCCGTATGGGCGGCCTCGCGGGCGATGTCCTCGCACAGCTGCTCGACGAGCGTGCGGTCGAGCGCGCGGCGCTCCTCGTTGGCGGCGGCCAGGGCGCCGGCGAGATTGGCGGCCTCGGCGGGGTCGTCCGTGACG
>DATNPP010000002.1:0-4600 GCA_036703175.1 Oscillatoriaceae cyanobacterium | reverse complement strand
GGGCGGTGTCGCCCTGATGGGGCTGCTAATCCTTGCCTTGCGGCTGCTCGCGAAGCGCCTTGAGGGCGGCCCAACGCGGATCCTGCCGTTCTTGCTCCGATTGCTGGGGCAGCGGCTCACAACCGCACAGCTTTCGGACGGGCAGGTTCAACAGCAGGCCCTGGCGAACCAGATCCGTCGCGTCCAGGGTCCCGGTGGCGGTGACGGCTTCCTCGACTTCGGTTGCGGAGAGCGGACCCTCCACCACCTCGAGCGGCTCGTCCAGGGAGAAGTCCACGGGCAACTCGAAGTCGCTGCCGCAGCGATCGCACACCAGGCGCACGCGCGTGTGGAATCTGCCCTGCACCTGCAGGACCTGGTTGCTGGTGCGGGTGACCGTGAGATCACCCCGTACCGGATCCACCAGGGTCTCGACCTCGCTGTGGAGATCGAACCGTTCTTCGAAGGGGTAACGCGTGACGGCCTGCGGCGAGTGCAGAATGCTCGAGACCGAAATCTCCATCTTCGCCTCCACCTTAAACCCTTGTTAGCCCATCTTAAACAGTCTCGTTAGTATAAAGAGCGGCGCAACGCTTGTCAAGAAAGGGCCTCGGGCGGTCCGATCTACTTGTAACGCTCCTTGAGCGCGCGCTGCACGTCGCGCTGGGTCTCCTTCTTGGCGATCGCGTCGCGCTTGTCGTGCAGCTGCTTGCCTTTCGCGAGGCCGATCTCCATCTTGGCCCAGTCGCCGTGCCAGTAGAGCTTGAGCGGAATCAGCGTCAGGCCCTGCTCGCGCGTCTTGCCGAGCAAGCGCGAGATCTCCATCTTCTTCATGAGCACCTTGCGCCGCCGCATCGGATCCACGTTGTAGATGTTGCCGTGCGTGTAAGGCGCGACGTGCATGTGGTAGACCCAGACCTCGCCGTTCTCGATGCGCGCGAAGGCGTCTTGAAGGCTGACCTTGCCCATGCGCAGCGATTTGACCTCGGTGCCCGTCAGCACCAGGCCGACCTCGTAGCGCTCGAGGATGTGGTATTCGTGAAAGGCACGCCGGTTGTCGGCGATCGCGCGGGTTTCTGGCATGGGAGGCCCATTGTACCAGACGCCGCTAGTGCGCGTCCGCCCGCGCCTCGGCGACGCCCGGGAAGGTGTACTGGGCGAGCATCTGCGAGGTGACGCCGCCCTGCGACACGATCTGCTTGTAGGTGTTGACGGCCGGGCGCGGAATGCGCCGGTAGTCGTGGTCGCGGCAGTCGACCGCAAAGAGGCCGAAGCGATCGTTGAAGCTGCCCCACTCGTAGTTGTCCGTCAGCGACCAGTACGTGTAGCCGAAGATCGGGACGCCGTGGGCGATCGCCGATTGCAACTCGGCGATGTGGGCGACCATGTAGGCGCTGCGCGTCCAGTGGTCCGCGCGCGGTTCGTCGTTGTCCGTGGCGAGGCCGTTCTCGGCGACGAGGATCGGCAGATGGAAGACCGCGTAGTAGCGCTCGAGCACCTCGGCGAAGCCGGCGGGGTAGACGTGCCACTGGCTGGGCGAGGGCGGAATGATCTGCGTGGGGATCGTGAGCCGCTTGTAGTAATCCACGGCCATGTAGTCGAGCTTCATGTGCTTGCCGTGGGGGCCGTCGGCCTGGGGCATCAACAGGCTCACGAAGGCCTTGAGGAACCAGTCGTCGCCGGGCGCCGGCAGGTACGCCTGGCTCGGATTGAGGCCGATCTGGTAGGCGGCGGCGTAGTTGTTGAAGCTGACCATCGCGTCGGGGTCGTTGGCGTGGATCACGTCGTAGGCCCGCGAGTGCGCCTGGATCAGATTGTGCGAGGCGCGCAAAAAGGCGGCCAGGTCTTTCTTGCCGGGCGGCCAGCAGCCGGCCAGGTAGCCGCCCTCGATCATGACGGTCGGCTCGTTGAAGGTGAGGTAGTAGCGAATCTCGGGGCCGAACTCGCGGCTCACGAAGTCCACGTAGTGCACGTACGCGTCCACGGTGCTCTGGCACTCCCAGGCGGAGCGTCCGCGAGGCGCCTGCCGGTCCAGCCAGGCCGGATAGGTGTAGTGCAGCAGCGTGACGATCGGCGTCAAGCCGTCGGCGCGACAGGTCTCGAGCATGTCGTGGTAGTGCGCGACGGCGCTTCGGTCGATCTGGCCCGGCCGCGGCTCGATGCGGCTCCACTCGATGCTGAAGCGAAAGGCGTTGAGGCCCATGGCCTTCGCGCGCGCCAGGTCGTCCTTGTAGTGATCCCAGCCGTCCGCGGCCAGGCCGACGGGCTCTTTCACGTGGCCGGACCTTTGCCAGGCGTACCAGTTGCTGGCCGTGTCGCCGCCTTCCCACTGGTAGCCGGCGGTCGCGACGCCCCAGAGGAAGTGCTTGGGCACCGGTTCGAGCGTGCCGAGGTCGCCGAGGGGGCGGCTGTATTTCGCGTTGATGCTCGTGTAGAGCTGCAAGCTGGCGAGCAGGACGCAGAGCGTGCCGACGCCGAGAACACGGGGGCGGGTGAGCAAGCGGGGCGGCTCGTCTGGCGGGCGTTGGGAGGCGAAAAGCCTGCCAAGCCAGCTTTTGGGCTTCAAACCACTCATGGCGCCTTTTGGACTCCCCCCGGCGTGGGTATGAATTGCATACCCGCACGGCCGGACGGGCGTACGTGGCAAGTTATGGTACGGCTTGCGGACAAGCTTTGGCAAATCACGCCGTAGAGCGGGGAAACGATGCAGCATATTTCTTGGTTCACGGTGTTCGTCACCGCGGTGTGGGGCCTCTCCTTCCTGTTCAGCATCAAGCGCTATCTGACGAGGCGCATGGGCGGCCGCGTCGCGGTCGGCCCCGTGGCGCGCGCCCTCGATCCGGGCGAGGAGATCGTGATGCGCGGCATGATCGGCCAGGGGCAGCGCATCGAGGCGATGCGCTACTACCGCGAGAAGACCGGCGCGGGCCTCAAAGAGGCGAAGGCCTACGTGGAGCGCCTGGCCCGGGGCTAGCGCATTTCGCCGGCTACCAGCCGCCGCCGTCGCTCCAACCGCCGCCGCCCGAGGTGTCCCAACCGCCGCCTCCGGAGGCGTCCCAGCCGTCGCCGAGGCTGCTCTGATCCGCCGGGGGACCCCAGTCGCCAAGCAAATAGGGCGGGGTCATGAGGATCGGGCCCGGCAGCCAGCCGCCCGTGGGCGCGCTCAACGGTGGTAATCCGGCGCGGCGGGCGGCTTCGGCGAGCTCGGTATGGAACGTTTCGAGCGCCTTTTGGGCCTCGTCCAATCGCGCGCGGGCACGCTGCGGATCGGCGGGCGAGGTGGTCAGCAGTTGCTTGGCCTCTTCCAGCGGATCCGCGATGCCCGGCGGTTCGGGCAAATTCAATCGCTCGGCTGCGGCGAGCAGCGCCTGGTGTGATTGCGCGAGCGACTGCCAGCGGCGCGCCTGGGACTGCGTGGCCTCGGCCAGGTCCTGAGGCGGCAACGTCTGGACGGGCGCGCCGGTGAGGGCGGCGAGCACCTCGTCGATCAGCCCCAGCGCCGAGGCCGGATCATGGGATTGGGCGAGCGATTCGGCCCGCGCGAGCTTGTCGGCCAGGGCCGAATCGCCCGCCCGAAGCCGCGCGCGCACCATCGGCAGGCGCTTGTTCACCAGTCCGGTCTCTTCCGCGAGGGCATGGCAGGCGGTCAACACGCCCGCCAGCGCGGCTTCGAGCGGTACGACGCGCAACTCGGCGGTCTCGAGCGCGAGCGCGGCGTCGCGCAAGCGGCCGTGCTTCAGCTGCGTCCGCGCCTGGTCGATCTGCGTGCCGAGCTGTCCGACGTCGCCCATCAGCGGCGCGGCGCGCCGGGCGAGCGCCGCGTAGGCCTCGGCCGTCTCGCCTTCGTAGTAGCGCGCTTCGTGATCGAGATCCTCGAGCTGCAACGCCTCGGTGAGCATGCGCCCCTGCGCCTCGCGCAGCGTCGCGAGGCGTTCCGCGAGCGTCCGGCGCTTACCGCGCCGCGAGAGCCACCAGTACCCGCCGATGCCGGCCAGAGGCAGCGCCAGCAGCCACCAGGGGAATCCGACCGGGCGCAACGGCGCGTCGAAGTCCGACACCAGCGCTTGCACGCCGCCCACGTAGTCGCCCTGGCGCGCGGCGGGCGCGAAGTCCTGCGCGATGAGGCGGCCGATCGCCCGCCCGTCGAGGCCCCGCGCGGCGAAGTCGTCGCCCAGATGGACGCCGATGCGGCGATCGCCCACCGCGACCACGATCGCCCCGTCCGTTCGGCCGAGCCGCTTGGCGGCGAAGAGGCGCCGCGCCGCCTCGACCGCCCCGTCGGGCGCGTGGGCCACGAAGGCGACCTCGAAGCGCTGATCGGGACGGCGATCGAGTTGCCGTTCGAGCGCGCGGGCCTGCGACGGCGAAATCAGCTCGTCCGGGTTCTCCACGGCCGCGAACGCCGGCGCCGCGACCAGCAACAAGCAGGCCGCCAGCGCCCCAGCCATGCGCCGTTTCATGATGTCCTCCTGCGTGTAAGCGCTTTCGCGGCCATCGTACCAGGTCGCGTCGGGCATCAAAACGGCACCTTGACGGCTGGGAAATTGAACATTAAAATAACACTAAAGCCTTAACCTGATTTTAAGGAGAGCCCATGCGCCGGCTGCGGCACTGTTCGATC
>DATNPP010000677.1:0-7090 GCA_036703175.1 Oscillatoriaceae cyanobacterium | reverse complement strand
GGCGAGCAGCTGCGCGGTGCCGGACGGTTGCGGCGCGACTTCAGGCTCCGCTTCGGCCTCGGCCGCCGAGGCGACCTTGGGCGTGGGAATCAGCTGGCTGAGCAGCTGATTGTCCTTGAAGACCACGTGAAGATTGATCAGCGGATAGAGCTGGCCGCGCAGCTTTTCGACGTGACAGTTGGAATCGACGAAGTTGGCGCGCGCGCTGCCGTCGAGGCCGTTGGCGCGCGAGAGCGTCGTGTCCGCCTCGAGCAGGCCCTTGTGCGCCTGATCGAACTGGTAGGTCGCCACCTGCACGCGGCGCTTGGTGCCGGGGTCCTGCTGCAGCATCTGGGCCACCTGCTTGGTGAACCCCGCCTCGCCGGCGCTCACGCCCGTGAGAATCTTGGCCGCCTCGGCGGGGCGATCGGCGACCGCCAGCGCGCGCTTCAGCACGTTGATGCGCACCTCGAGCTTCGAGAGAATCGCATGCCCGTTGTCGATCTCGGTGCGCATGGCGTGGATCGTCTTTTCGACTTCGATCGACCCCGTGCCCAACCGGCGCGTGCCCGCCGCTCCTCGGTTCAGCGGCGCGGTGCCGCCGGCGGTGAACGAGTCCATGCTCAGCTGGCCCGTGCCGGGTTTCAGCGGCTTGGTGGGCGGCTTCTGTTGGCCTTGCTGACCTTCCTGGTCATTGGTCTTGCGCTGATAGGAATCCACGCTGTCCCCCGATGCCGATGCGCTTGCTCCTTACCTTATTCCCGCGGAGAAGGCCCGGCAAACGCGTGTGGCGCGCGCGTCAGATCGCCGAACGGGCGGCGTCTTCCGCCTCACGCATGCGGTTCGGATCGGCCGGAAACAAGAACTCCAGCACGGGGCCCAGGCGCCTGGCCCAATCGGCCTCGCTGTGCGTGCCTTGCGGATCGCTCACCCACATGAGGTCCTTTCCCGCCTTGAAGCCTTGCTGGCAGAGCAGATCGACCATCGAGGCGGCCACCTTGTAGAAGTCGCGCTTCGGGTGAACGCGCGCGGTCTCACGCTCGCCGCAGTCCAAATAGATGCGCGCGCCCTCGGGCCGCTCGCGCGCCGCGATGTAGCGGAAGATCTGCCCGCGCGCGAACCAGAACGCCGGCGACATCGCGGCGGCGCGCCCGAAGACCAGCGGGTAGCGATAGGCGACGTACAGCGCGGCGAGACCGCCCATCGAGGAGCCGGCGATGCCCGTGTGCTCGGGGCCCGTCAGCGTGCGGAACTCGCTGTCGATGAAGTCCTTGAGCCAGCCCACCACCCAGCGGAAGAAGGCGTGGCCCTCGCCGCGCGCGCCGAGGCGCATGTCGCGCCAGGGCGAGAGCTCGCTCAAGCGGTGCTCGCCGCCGTTGTAGATGCCGACGACGATCATCGGCTGAATGCGGCCCTCCTGCGTGAGGCGATCGCAGGTCTCGTCGACCTCCCACTCCTGATTGAAGGCGGTCTCGGGGTCGAAGAGGTTCTGGCCGTCCCACATGTAGAGCACCGGAAAGCGCCGGTTCGGCTCGGATTCGTAATTGGGCGGCAAATAGACGGCGATCTCGCGATCGCGGCCCAGCGCCGGAATCGGAAACGGCCCGAGCACGCGCACGTTGGTGTCGCGCAGCCGCCGGCCGCGGGCCAGCGAGGCTTGATCGCGCCAGTGCGGCACGTCGATCTTCACGGTCGTCGAGCCGAAGACGGCCAATCGCCGATTCTCCTGCTCCTGGCCCGAATCGTCGACCTCGACGCTGGTCCAGTTGCCGCGATTCAGCTTGTACTCGAGCACCGAGCCGGGCGGAAGCTGCAGCGTCAGCCGGTAGCGGCCCGGCTCGACCTGGGCGAAGGCGTACTCGGGATCGCGCTCTTTCCAGTCGTTGAGGCTGCCGGCCAGGTAGAGCGTGTCGCCGGGCGGCGTGGTGGGCGCGTTGATCTCGAGAACGATTTGGCTTTTTTGCATGGCTCGCCTTGCTAGGTGGATTCATTCTACCGCATCGAAAGCGTTCCGAACGGAGCGAGCGTATGGCGCCGCTCGGGTATAAGAGGGCTAGCTCGGCCGGAGGTAGACGGATGGATTCGAAAAAGCTGCTGCGCCTGACACCGGTCTCGTTGCTGGTGCTGATCAGCTGCGTTTCTTCCAATCCCGCCGGCACGAACACCGTCGAGCCCCTGGACATCGGCGGCACCACGCCCGAGGCCAGCGGCCTGGTCCGCGTGATCACGGCGGCGGATCGCTCGGCGCATCCGCCCGAGCCGATCGCGACCCCTTTCAAGGTGGTCCATCACTTCGCCTCGATCGCGCCGATTCCGGCCGGTGACGCCTCCAACGACCCGAACTCGGGCGGAACGGATTCCTCCGGTACGTCCGGCGCCTCGGGAACCTCGAGCACCACCGCCACGCCCTCGCCCACGCCCTCGCCGACGCCGAGTCCGGGCGGCGGCGGCACGTCGAGCGACACGGCGGGCGTGAAGACGTTCGCGGGCAGCACGCCCGGCTTTCTGAACGGCACCGGCACGGGCGCGCAGTTCAATGGCCCGGTCGCGCTCGCGATCGACGCGAACAAGAACATCTACGTCGCGGACACCGCCAACAATTGCATTCGCAAGATCGACACGCTGGGCAACGTCATCACCTTCGCGGGCGACTCGAACGCCTCGGGCTTCCTCAACGCGCAGGGCACCAGCGCGAAGTTCAACGCGCCCACCGGTTTGGCGTTCGACGCGAG
The DNA here is from genome assembly GCA_036703175.1 of Oscillatoriaceae cyanobacterium. Lineage (GTDB taxonomy): Bacteria > Cyanobacteriota > Sericytochromatia > S15B-MN24 > JAQBPE01 > DATNPP01. The sequence continues at coordinate 4,379 of DATNPP010000677.1, read as the reverse complement.
CGGCAATTTGTACGTCGCGGATTCGGGCAACAACTGCATTCGCAAGATCGACGCGAGCGGCAACGTCACGACTTTCGCCAACACGGCCGGCACGCAAGGCGCGCAGAACGGGGCGGTCGCGAGCGCGACGTTCAACCAGCCCTACGGCATCGCCTTCTACGCGCCCACGAGCACGTTTTACGTGTCGGACGCCGGCGGCAACCTCATTCGGGCGATCGCCAGCGGCACCGTCTCCACCCTCGCGGGCGACGGAACGGCCGGCTACAAGGAATCGCAGAGCGGCGGTGGCTCGGATGCCGAGTTCAACCATCCGGAGGGGCTGGCCGTCGGGCAGGATGCCAGCGGGACGGTCAACGTCTACGTGGCCGACACCAACAACGGGGCGCTGCGCGTTGTCTCGACCCAGGGCGGCGTCACCACGTCGTTGCAGGGAGCCCCGGGGCAGGATCAACTCGGCCATCCGGGCGGTGTCGCGATCTTCGACCACTACGCCTTCGTGGCGGCGACCAAGAACGAGCAGATTCGCGAATTCGACACCAAGGCGCCGGTGCTGCCCACGTTCCAGAACAAGTTGGTCGCGGGCGGCAACACGGCCGGCATGACGGACGGCCCGCTCACGAGCGCGCTGTTCGACGATCCCGCGGGCATCGCGACCATCGCGTCCGGCACGCTCTACGTGGTCGACAAGACCAGCAGCCGCGTGCGCAAGGTCTCTTTCTAGCCAGCTGAGCTCGCCCCGCCCTCCCGGGGCGGGGAGAAAGCGGATGGCGGTATCCAACCGAAAAGCGCCCCTCCACGGAGGGGCGCTTCGTTGTGGCCTTTACTTCGCGCCGGCCGAGATCAGCGGCACGTTGATCGTGTAGGTCTGCGTGCGCACGATCGACACCGCGGACGGCTGGTAACCGGCCGAATCGATGTCCGGGTGGTTGACGTCGCCGAAGTAGATCTCCTGGATCTCGAAGCTGTGGGCGTCGTCGCTGTTCACGTCCTGCTTGAGGAACAGGCTGCCGGTGGTGGTGCCGGCGCCCGTGCAGGGCAGGTCCGCCGTCATCGCCGTGCCGTCGAGCGTGTACTTCACGTGCGCGGTGCTCTCGAGCTTCGCGCCGTCCGTCGTGAGGTTGATGTTGATGTGCGGGCTGTTCTTTGTGACCGTCAGTTCGACCGTGTTGGCCGGGCTGAGCGGGCTGAAGGTGACGCCGACCTTCACGTCGGGGCCCTGGGCGTACTGGTGCAGGCCCGAGACCCAGCTGACGGGAATCAGCTCGAGCGGCGTGCCGTCGGCCTCGGTCGAGTTCGCGTTGCCGCTGCCGTTCGGCGTGGCCGTGAGGTACCAGTTCAGGTTGTTCTGATTGGCGAAGTAGATCGGGCCGTCCGTCACGGGCGTGCCGTTGACGCTGGCGTCGTCGGAGACGAAGGTCGTGTGCGTCTTGACCGTGACCGTGTGGCCGTCGCACGGATCGTGCACCGGATTGCGGTTCGTCCAGTTCGCGAACGTCGCGATCAGATTGTCGAGGTCGGCCGGGCTGTTGAGCGAGCTCGCGTTGTACGCCAGCGGGCCGCCCGCCAACGGGCCCTCGAAGCTCGCCGCCTGGCTGCGCACCGCGGCCATGTTCGCGCTACCGGCGCAGAAGCTGTTCTTGAGGCCCTTGAGCTGGTTGTACGCGCGGTTGGCGAGCGCTTCTTGAATCGCGTTTGTCACGTTGCCCCAGCCGCAGGTGTGGCCGTAGTGGCAGGTGAACCAGCCGGTGTACTCGTGGGCGTTGCTCCAGTTGTAAGGCGAAAGCGACTGCTGCGCGTTCTCGATCAGCAGCGTGTTCTGAATGTTCACCGGCTGATAGGTCGCGCAGGGCGTCGGCGTCGGCGAAGGGGCCGGCGTGGGCGTGCTGGTGGCCGTGCCGGTCGAGAGCAGCGCGTACTGGGCGAGCTGATCCGAGGTGGGCTTGTCCGCGAGCTTGTCGATCACGTAACCGGGCAGCGGGAGGGCGCCCTCTTCCTGCAGCGCCCAGCCGTTCGTGGACGTGTCGTTCGGGCTCGCGACGGGGCCGTTCTGCGTGACGCCCATCGCCATGTACCAGACGCCGTTCTGCTGCGTCAGGTTGTACTTCTGGGGCGTGAAGTTGGGGTCGTGCGCCTTGACGCCGTCGATGAAACGGCTGTCGACCGCGCAGTTCACGACGATCGACTGGCCCGGCTTGAGGGTCGCGCCGCCGAGATCCACGTGGAACATGACGCCGGGCACGAGCGCGCCGTCGACGGGGTACATCGAGGTGTCGCCGCGCGTGATCGTCACGTTCGCGTCTCCGGACAGAGCGCCCGGCGGAATCTTCGCCGAGATCATGCCGTCGCTCGAGACGTACTGGCCGCCCTGCGCCGCCGAGATCGCCATCGGCTGCGACGGCACGCCCTGCGAGGCCGTGCCGTTGCCCAGCTGCGTCTTGGAGACGTTGTTGCCGACGGTCCCCTCATGCGTCAGCGTCGGCGCCGCGGTCTGACAACCCGCGATCGCCAACGCGAGCACCGTCGCCACAACAATCGGGCGGTAAATCTTTGATCTCATCGCTTCCCCTCCATCGTCGGCGGGATTCTCAACGCCCGCTCGTTCGGTCTGATCAATATTGTCCCCAATCTATCAAGGGGGTAATCACATCAACGGTTAAGAGGAGGTTATTCGGCCGCCGAAGCGCGCTGAGGTTACACGCGCACGATTCGCAGGCAATCGTGTAGAATCCCCATGACCCCACAGGAGGCCCTGATGAGCGATCGCATCGAACTCGAAACCGTTGTCCGCGCGCGACCCGAGCATGTCTTCGAGGTCGTCGCCGAGCCGGGCTGGTTCATCGGCGGCGGCGATCGCACCGGCCAGAAGCATTCTCGCGAAGGCGAGCTCGAGGTTCTCGACGATCCGCGCTACGGCCGCTTCGCGTTCCGCTTCGAGCAGCACGAGGCGCCCCGCCGGCTGGCTTTCCGCTGCGGTTTCGCGCCGCTCGGCGAGCCCGTGCCGGATCCGCGCAACGCGACGACCACACTGATCACCTTCGAGGTTGCCGCACACGCGGACGGCGCCCTGTTGCGCGTCATCGAGAGCGGCATCGAGGCCTACATGCCGGACGAATCGGAGCGCGCGCGCTTCGTCGAGGGCAACACCGCCGCCTGGACCAAGCAATTGGCGATCGCCAAGGCGATCGCGGAGAATCCTTCAAAATGAGTCAGACCTTCCTTCTCAAGACCGAACCCAGCACCTACAGCTTCTCGGACCTCGAGCGCGACAAGCGCACACCCTGGGACGGCGTGCGCAATGCGCTGGCGCAGCGCCATCTGCAATCGATGCGCCCGGGCGACGAGGCCTTCATCTACCACTCGGTCTCGGACAAGGAAGTCGTGGGTATCGCCCGCGCGATCGCCGCGCCGCGCCTCGATCCGACCGACGAGACCGGCAAGAGCTACTGCGTCGACCTCGAGCCCGTGCGGCGCCTCAAGCGGCCGGTCTCGCTGGCCGAGTTCAAGGCCGCGGACTGGAACCAGTTCGATCTGGTGCGCATGTCGCGCCTCTCGGTGATGCCGGTGCCGGACGACGTGCGGGAGTGGATTCTCAAGACCTCGGAGAACTAGGCGCGACCTCTAAGCGCGGTGGCGAGGACGATCCCGTTCGCGCACCATTGCCGGAAGAAGGCGTCCGGTGCTTCTCGGCCGGAAAGCCGGCGAGCGAGCAGCAACAGGCAGTTCTGGGCGGCCGCGATCGCGAGCAGCACCCGCGTGAGCAGAACCGCGCGCAGGCCCTGGTGCTTTCCGAGCAATCGGAAGCTGCTCGCGAAGCGCGCCGCGAGCATCGGATGCGGCGCCAACTCGGCGGACGCGCCGCCCAGATGCGTGATCACGGCGGTGGGCAGATAGTACACGCCCCAGCCGGCCGCCTTGGCGCGGTAGCACCAGTCCTGCTCTTCGCCATACATGAAGAATCCCTCGTCGAGCAGGCCGATCGCCTCGACGACCTCGCGGCGGATCATCAGCGCGGCGCCGATCACGTAGTCGACCGGCATCGCGTCGGTTTCCGGAAAGCGATAGAGCCGGCGCGGCGAGCGCTGGGCCTCGGGCTGCAGCGGGCGCGGAAAGCGCGCGTGCTCGAAGTAGACGTCCCAGGGCCGCACGAACGGGCAGGCCGAGAGCTGGAAGCTGCCGTCCGCGTTGAGCAGCTTGGGGCCGACCACGCCCGCGTCGGGCGTCGCCTCGAGAAAGGCCGCGAGTGCCTCGATTTGCCCGGGATTCACGAGCGTGTCCGAGTTCAACAGCAGCACAAGGCGCCCGCGCGAGGCGGCGTAGGCCTGGTTGTTGGCGGCGGCGAAGCCCCGGTTTCGATCGTTGGCGATCAGCGTGACGGTCGG
>DATNPP010000675.1:0-4269 GCA_036703175.1 Oscillatoriaceae cyanobacterium | reverse complement strand
GGGCACGCTGCAGCTGAGCACCGAGGAGGCGCTGCCGCGCGCCTTCTGGGACGACGGCATGTGCATCCAGTACACGGCGCTCGACGGCAGCGTGCTGCACAAGAGCACCAATCTGCGTAACTTCCGGCTGCCGACGCCCGTCTACGGCGGCGTGAGCCGGATTTCGCTGCCGCTGCCGCAGCTCGTCGACTCGGATCACCTGCTCATGTTCTCGCGATTGTTGCGCTTGAAGTACAGCCGCCAGACGCTCTGGGTCGAGGTGGCCTACCCGCTCGAGGGCTTCGAGCGCACCATGAACCAGCTCGCGATCAGCGAGATCGCGGGTTGGCTGCTCTCGGTGCTGCTGGCGTTGGGCGCCGGCTACTTCTTCGCGGGCCGCGCGCTCGCGCCGGTCGTCGCGATCACCTCGACCGTGCGCGGCTGGACGCAGGCCGACCTGCATCGGCGCTTGCCCAGCTCGCCGGACGAGATCGGCGTGCTCGCTTCGACCTTCAACGGCCTGTTCGATCGCTTGCAAGGCGCGTTCGACGCGCAAGCGCGCTTCGTGGCGGACGCCTCGCACGAGCTCAAGAGCCCGCTGACGGCGATTCGCGGGCATCTTCAACTGCTGCAGCGCCGCGGCGCGGACAATCCCGAGGAGGCGCGGGGCTGGCTCGCGACGGCGATGCGCGAGGTCGACCGCCTCTCGCGGCTGGTGGAGGACCTGCTCGACCTCGCCCGCGTGGATGCCGAGTTGCCCACCATGACGATGGATCGCGTCGAGGTGGCCGCGATCGCCCGCGAGGTGGCCGAGCAGTTCCAGGTGCTGGCGCCGCGCGTCGGCTTCGCCGGCGGCGACGGCCCGCTCTGGGTCCGCGGCGACGGCGATCGCTTGCGCCAGGTGCTGATCAATCTGACGGACAACGCCGTGCGCGCCACGCGCGATCGCGGCGAGGTGACGCTCTCGGTGCGCCGCGAGGGCAACCAGGCCTGCCTCGAGGTCGCGGACACCGGCATGGGCATTCCGCAAGCCGCGCTCGCGCGCATCTTCGATCGCTTCTACCGGCTGGATTCGGCCCGCGCGCGCGACGAGGGCGGCACCGGACTGGGCCTCGCGATCATCGCCTCGATCGTGGACGCGCACGGCGGCCGCATCGAAGTGACGAGCGAGGAAGGCCGCGGCACGACCTTTACGATTCGGTTGCCGGCCGATCAGGAGACGTCACGCACACCAGCGGCTTGAGCTGTTGGAAGTGCTTGGGCGTCATGCCCTTGATCGTCTTGAGCGCCTCGACCGAGCGGAACGGCCGCGCGGCGATGATGCGCAGCGCGAGCAGCTCGCCGATGCCCGGCAACTGACGCAACTGCCGGATGTTCGCCGTGTTGAGGTTCGTCTTGTTCGCGCACGCGCGATGGTGCGCCGGCACGGCGGACGCGTGGTGATGGGGGGGCGTCGCTTCGGTCGGGCACGCCACGAGCAAGGTGGCGATCAAAGTCCCCAGGGCGAAGGCGCGCTTGACGAGCAGCGATGCCATCCTGACTCCTCGTGCGGCCCTTGACATCTCTTGCCTGTGGCCGCGACATGAGTCAGCATGACAGCCCAAGTTAAAGGCGCGCTGGGAGAAAGCTGAGAGAACGCCAAGAGCGCATTCCGGCTATGCGCGCAGGTCCGAATCGAGGAGGACCCCATGAAACTCCAGTTGGGTACTCGCATCGGCATCGGCTACGGCGCGTTGATCGCCGTGCTGTTGCTGACGCTCGTCACCTCCTTGCTCTCCTTCGAGGCCGTGCGCCGCGAGGCCCACGTCGTGCGCGACGTGCAGATTCCGACGATTCGCATCGCCAACCGCATGCTCGTCGCGCTCGACGAGATGGAAGAGTCGGAGTTTCAGTACTTTCTGCACACGAAGACCCTGTCGCATTGGACCAAGCGCTTCGACGACGCCCAGAGCGGTTTCGAGACCGCGTTCGACCAGGCCCAGTCTCTCAATCCCACCTCGGTGGAGCGCCAGAACCTCGACACGATCGATCGCGATTTCGGCACCTACCTCGACGTGGACGCGCGCATGCGCGAAGCGCTTACCCAAGGGAAGCCGGCAGCGGGGCAGGCGCTCAATGAGACCGTTTCCGAGAGCCAGGCCGACGCGATTCGCGACGCGCTCAACGCCTATCGGCATTTGAACCTGACGGCGATCGGCGGCACCGAGCAACGGGTGGAGGAGGGCTTCAGCCGCACCGAGGCGATCGCCGCGGCCAGCGTCATTCTGGGGGCGCTGCTCGGCTTGATTCTGTGGTGGAACGCCGCCAACGACATCGTGGGGCCGCTCACGGCGCTGCAACGCGCCACGCGCGCGTTCGCGGGCGGCACCTACACCCCGCTCGACGTGCCGGCCGCGCGGCGCACCACCGAGCTCGCCGCGCTGCAGGAGGACTTCAACGCGATGGCGCACGTGCTCTCGCGCACGAACGACGCTTTGCAGCAGGCCAACACCTCACTCGAGAGCCAGGTGGCCACGCGCACGGCCGAACTGGCCGACGCGAACGCACAGCTGCAAGCCTCTCTCGCCGAGCTGCGCACGCTGGACAAGCTCAAATCCGACTTCATGGCGGTCGTGAGCCACGAGCTGCTCACGCCGATCAACTTCATTTCGGCCTACGGCACGACGCTCGAAGACGGCCTGCTCGGCGAATTGAACGAGGAGCAGCAGCGCGCCGTGCAACGCATGGTCGAGGGCTCGCAGCGCCTGACGCGCATGGTGCGCAACATTCTCGACTTCACCGAGGTCGAGTCCGGCCGATTGAGCATTCGCCCGGAGGAGACCGATCTCGCGCCGATCGTGGCGGACGCCGTCGAGCTGATCCGCCCGGCGGCGACCGGCAAGCACCAGGCGCTGCAGGTGTTCATGCCGGAGCAATTGCCCACGGTGCGGGTGGACCCCGGGCGCGTGAGCCAGATATTGGGCGAGCTGCTCGACAACGCGATCAAGTTCACGGGCGAGGGCGGGCGCATCGGCGTCACGGTGCGCGTGCTCGCGAAGGATCTCGAGATCGAGATCGCCGACACGGGCATCGGCATCTCGCCCGAGGCCCAGACCCACCTGTTCGAGGGCTTCTACCAGGCGGATCTCTCGAGCACGCGGCGCTTCGGCGGGCTGGGGTTGGGGCTCGCGCTCTCGAACTACCTCGTGACGCGCATGGGCGGCGCGATTACGGTGCGCTCGCGGCTGGGCGAGGGCTCGATCTTCACGGTGCGCCTGCCGCGCGAGGACGCCTAGTTCGCCGGCACGTACACGCTGTGCAGCACGCCGCGCAAGGCGTCCGATTCCATCGACTGCATCGCGCCGAAGGGATTGTCGAAGACGATCCGGCCGCCGGCTTCGGACTCCGCGAGCACGACGTGGCCGCTCGACCAATCGAGCCAGACGGGGACCTGCCAGCCCTTCGCGAAGGCCGCGCGCAACGCGGCGAGGCGCGACTGCGGCGTCGAGTTTTCAGGCGTGAGCGCGGTGAAGGGCGTGCCGAACACGCCGCCGAGCAGCTTGGCGAGCTGGGGATCCGTGAGGCCGCTCTGGCCGAGGCTGTTCTTGTCCGCCGTGTTGGAGTAGCGCAGCGGCGCGTTGCCGTACACCGCGAAGGCGGGCTGCAGCAAGCGGCTGGGCGCGCTGCGCCACAGATCGCTGCCCGAATCCCAGTCGCTCACGCGCGCGATCGCCTCGCCGCCCGCGAGCGTGGCGCCGCCGCCATGCCCGGCGAGCGTCGCCACCAAGCGTGCGTAGTGGGCCGGCGCGCGCAGCGCGAGCATGATTTGCGTGCTGGCGGACTCGCACGTCAGCTTCTTGCCCTGCGTGATGCGGCCGGGCACGTCGATTTCGGCGAGCGTCTCGGCGAGCAGGGTCCGGCGGTCGATCGTGCTCGCGATCGGGCCCTCGGCGAGCGCGTCGAGCGCGTCGAGCAACGTCGTGTCGCCCTCGGGCGCGGTGAGCTTGCCGCCCAGGATCAGCTTCGCGAGCGCGGCGTTGCCGAGCGCGTCGTCGCCGATCGCGCGCTGAACCGCGACCACCTCGGCGCGCGCGTCCGGCGCGAGCGCCAGCACGGTTCTCGAGGTCTCGGCTTGATGCTGGTTCACGTAGGCGCGCGCGTCGTGCAGCGCCAGCGGCGAGAGCCGATCGAGCACCGGCGTCGCGATCGTCTTGAGCGTCGGCAGCCAGATGGCGCCGTCCGCGCTGACGCCGCTCGTCGCGGCCGCGGGCACGGGAGGCGCCACCGGCGCGGGCTTGGCGCCGCAGGCGG
>DATNPP010000672.1:0-4321 GCA_036703175.1 Oscillatoriaceae cyanobacterium | reverse complement strand
TGCTTCGTGGTCGGCCATCAAGAAGACTGGCCCTGCACGCTCGACGTCGACGCGCCGCTGGGCTGGCGCGTCGCCACCGGCCTCGAATCCACCGGCGAATCCACCTTCGCCGCGGCGAACTACGAGGAGCTGATCGACTGTCCGCTCGAGGTCGGCCTGCACGAGCTGGCCGCCTTCAGCCAGGACGGCGTCGACTACGAGGTCGTCTACGAGGGCGCCACGCCCTTCGATCCCGAGACGCTCGTGCCGGCGCTCAAGCGCATCGTCAAGGCCGCCACGGACTTCTGGGGCAAGCCGCCGCTCAAGCGCTACGTCTTCCAGTACCTGGAGACGAACGCGGGATTTCTGAACGGCCTCGAGCACCGCAACTCGACGATCATCACGGGGCCGGTCGCGGATCCGGCGCAGCGCACGGGGCTGCTCGCCATCACGGCGCACGAGTTCTTCCACCTCTGGAACGTGAAGCGCTTGCGCCCCGTCGAGTTCGGCAAGTTCGACTACACGCGCGAGGCGCACACGAAGGCGCTGTGGGTCGTCGAGGGCTTCACCGAGTACTTCACGGAGCGCTTGGTGCTGCGCGCGGGCCTGCAATCGGGCGAGGCCTACCTGAGCGTCGTGACGAACCTGATTCAGCAACTCGAAGCCATGCCGGGCCGGCGCAACATGAGCCTCGAAGAGGCGAGCTGGACCACCTGGCACTTCGGCGACGATCGCTGGAACGGCGCGCTGAACTACTACGTCAAGGGCGCGCTCTTCGGCGTCGCGCTGGACCTCGAGCTGCGCGGCCGCTCGGGCAACCGCCTCGCGCTCGACGACGTCATGCGTGCGATGTGGCAGAGCCACGGGTCCGTCGACAAGCCGTACCGGACCGACGAGTTCGAGGCCTGCGCCGCGCGACTCCTCGGCGAGCCGATGGACGCGTTCTTCGACTTCCATCTGCGCGGCCGCGAGGACTACGACTGGGCCCAGATGCTGGGGCACGCCGGCCTCGAGCTGGTGGTGCGCGAGCGCCTCGCGACCCTGGGCGCCACGCTGGCGCCGCACGACGGCGGCATGCGCCTCGAGAACGTGGCTGCGGGCGGCGCGGCACAGCGCGCCGGCTTGACCATCGGCGACGTGCTCGTGGCGATCGACGGCGTCCGCGCGACGCCCGCGCTGCTTGAGGAGCTGCGGCATCAAGGGGATGCGGGCGAGGTGGTCGAGGTGAGCTACTTCCGGCGCGATCGCCTGCACCAGGCGCCCCTCACGCTCGGCGAAACGCGCCAGTACGCGATCATCGCCGCGCCCTCGGCCACCGAGGCGCAGCTGGCCGTGCGGGCGGACTGGCTCGCGCAGAACGCGGCCAAGGCCGGCGCCGCCCGGTAAGCATCAAGCCGAAAGGCCCGCCGGAGTCCGGCGGGCCTTTCGCGATTTGAATCAGGGTTTGCGATTGGACAACGAGCCCGTGCCGTTCTGCAACGAGCCGGTCCCGTTTTGCAGCGAGCCCGTCTTGCCCTGCAACGGCCCCGTCTTCGAGTTCGGAGATCCCAGCCGCCCAGTGCCCAAGCGTCCCGTGCCCGAAATCGGCAGCTCGCGCAGGCGATCTTGCCACTCGAGCTCCTCGTAAGGCAGTTCGGGCTTCTGCGGTGGCGGGAAAAGCGCCGCCAGCTCGGGGAAGGGTTGCACCTTGTCGATCAGTTGGATGATCAACACGGTCTTGCCGCTCAGCTTCTGCCAATCGGCATCCTTCAATCGCGCCAGCTTGATGTCGTCCGAGAGCTCCTTGAGGTTGCGCAATCCCGCGGCGGCCCATTGGAAGTACGAGAACGCCTCTTGCAGCTCGGTGCCCAGATGCTGCAACACCTGCATCGCCTCGCGGTTGCCCTTCATCAAAGCGGCCACCTGGCGGCCGGCTTCGGCGCGTTGCGCCTCCTCGGCCTCGTCGCGCGGCTCGATCGCCGTGTCGTTGACCGTGGCGCGCAGAATCGCGTCGATGCCCTCGAGGCAGGCTTGCCAGTGCTGAAGGCCCAGGTACAGATACATCTGCGCCCGGGCTTCGAGGTAGGCGGGGCTGTCGATCGGCAGCGCGAAGCGCACCTCGTCGAACTTGCCGGACTCGTTCAAACCCACCCAGAGGTTCGACATGCGCACGGGGTCGTCGTTCGCGGTCGCCAGGGTCGCGAGGGCTTCCTCGGCGATCGCCAGATTGCGCGTGTCGAAGCTGCGCTGAATCTCGATCATCCGTTGGGACGCCTCGAACATGCGCCGATGAATGACGAGCGTCTGGCTCACGAAGGTGTAATCCAGCTGCTCGCGCTTCGCCTCGGCCTGTGCTTCGAGATCCGCGACCTCCGCCAATTTGGTCTTCACGAACTCGAGCGGGCCGCGCGTCGCCTCCAAACTGAATTTGCAGGCTTCGCGCGCGTGCTTGAGCTCCTTGGTGACCATCGCGGCGGTCTTGGTGAGCTTTGCAAGAGCTTCCTTCTCTTCCGGAGTGAGCTCTTGCTGAGGCGTGGTTTGGGACATTCAGTCTCCTACGTGGAAATGAGGCTGCCCAGGCCCTTGGCGATCGGGTTCGATCCGCCGCTTCCGCCGGTCACGGCCGAAGCCACGTTGCCGAGGGGGCCGGGGAGGAAGTGCTTGATGGCCGTCTGGGCGACGTCCACGAGGCCCTTGGGGAAGCCCTTCTTGAAGGCGTCGGCGAGGTGCGTGACGATGTTCAATCCGGCGTCGACGGCGCCCGCGATCTGACCGATGCCGGGGATCATCTTGGCGATGTTGATGATCGGCTCGACGACCTTCATCACGCTGCCGAGAGCTTTACCGATACCACCCATAGTCTCCTCCTTGCCTTGCCGGCGACTCTTCAAATCGGGCACTGCTGTGACATTTACCTACCCAGATGCGCGGGCTTGCAGCCGCCAATGCGAATTTAACGAAGAATTCGCATGGTTTAACGCGGCCAAAACGCGCGGATCAGAAAGCGCCTCTGTCGACCGACCGGCCGATTTGTTATGATGCCGCCGTACAGGCCACGAGGAGATTCCGCATGATCGACACCGCCCAGGCCCAGATCGAGGCCTACGCCGCCCAGGTCCGTCCCGCCTACGAGGAGGCCCTCAAGGAGATCGTGGAGATCCCGACCGTGAGCACCGATCCGGCCTACGCCGACGCCGTGCGTCGCGGCGCGGACTGGGCGATGGCCTTTCTGAAGCGCCACGGCGTCGAGGCCGAGCGCTACGAGACGCCGGGCTACCCCGTGGTGGTTGGGCGCATGCGTCATCCCGAGGCCAAGCGCACGCTGACGATCTACAACCACCTCGACGTGCAGCCGGCCAACGAGCCCGAGTGGCGCACGGAGCCGTTCGTCTTCGCCAAGGAGGGCGACATTTACCGCGGCCGCGGCACCACGGACGACAAGGGGCCGGCGCTCGCGGCCTTCTATGCCGCGCTGCAGGCGCGCGATCGCGGGCTGCCGCTGAACATTCAGTTCATCTGGGAGTTCGAGGAGGAGATCGGCTCGCCGAACTTTCTCGGATTCCTCGAGGCGCACGCCGACAAGCTCAAGACAGACTCGGTCGTCGTCTCGGACACGATCTGGATCAGCCGCGGCAAGCCGGCGGCGCCGCTGGGGCTGCGCGGCATGGTGAGCTTCCGCATGTTGCTCGAGACGGGCACCAAGGACGTGCACTCGGGCCTGACGGGCGGCGCGGCGCGCAACCCGATCGGCGAGCTGTGCCAGCTGATCACGGACCTCTACGACGCGCGCACGGGCCGCATCAAGGTGCCGGGCATCTACGAGCAGGTCGCGCCGTTGAGCGAAGCGGAGCGGCAGGGCTTTTTGGCCTCGGGCTTCGACACGGCCGAGTTCATGCGCGCGCACGAGCTGAAGTGCCTGCGCATGCAGGATCCCGCCGAGGTGACCGCGGCTATCTGGGCCCAGCCCACCTTCGAGGTGCACGGCATTCTGGGCGGCTACACGGGCCCGGGCGTGAAGGCGATCGTGCCGCCGCGCGCCGAGGCGAAGGTCTCGATGCGCCTGGTGCCGAATCTGCGCCCCGAGGAGGTCTTCGAGCGCGTGAGCGCGTTCGTCAAGGAGCACAATCCGGACGTGCGGCTGGAGTCGCCCCAGTTCCTCGAGCCCTACAAGGGCTCCGGCGAGGGCCCGTACGCCGAGGCCGTCAAGGCCTCGCTGCGCTTCGCCTTCGGGGCGGATCCGGCCTTCGTCCGCGAGGGCGGCAGCATCGGGGCGGTGGTGAGCATGCAGCAGGTGCTGAATTGCCCGATCATGTTCATCGGCCTCTCTCTGCCCGAACACGGCTACCACGCGCCCAACGAGAAC
>DATNPP010000670.1:0-4443 GCA_036703175.1 Oscillatoriaceae cyanobacterium | reverse complement strand
GAAGTGGAAGAACAGCTCGCCCTTGCGCGGGCTGGTGTACGAGATGGCGACCATCTGGTCGGGGCCCGTGGCCGTGTTGCCGCGGCCGATCGAGATGACGGCGTGGTCCGACAACACCGAGAGTATCACCGTGACCTTCTGGCCGGGGTGCTGGTCGTCCGGGAAGGTGTAGGACTTGCCGGGGATCAAGCCGGCCTTCGCGATCGCCGTGAGAATCGCGTTCACGAGGCCGGTCGTGTTCGCGTAGACGCTCACGTTGTTCTTGACGAACGTGGCGATCGAGGGCGGCGCCGTGTCGGCCACGCGGTAGTTGCCCGCGCCCGCGGCGATCACCGAGGCGGGAAGCGTCAGGCCGACCTGGGTGGGAATGCCGAAGCGGTTGGCGGCCGAGGTCGTCGTTTGCGGGGCGAGCATGCGGCTGGTGGGGCTCGCGACGCAGCCGGCGGTCAGCGCGGTGAGGGCGAGGGCGATGGGCAGGCGGCTAAGCGCGGTGCGAACGGACATCGGGTGGCTCCTTTCGGTGAGGACGGGCCTCGTGAGCTTGGTAAGTTCCCTTTCGGTGACAATACGGTGATACACGGGGGCAGTAACGAACCGATAACGGGGCGGGCCTTGGATCTCGTTATTCGTCGACGAGCACGGCCAGATCCTCCGGGGGCGCCATTCCCAGCAATTCTTCGAAACGCCGGGCGCACAACGTGTAATGCTCGCGCGCGCGGTGCGGCTCGCCGGCTTCGAGGTAGCGCAGGATCAGCTCGCGGTGAAATTCTTCGGAAAGCGGGTCGATGGCGAGCGCCTGGTGAATCACCGCGAGCGCCGCGTCGTGCCCGTCGGCCTCGCGCGACGCGAGGAGGCGCCGGCAGGCCTCGAGGGCACGATCGCGGAAGTGCTGGCCCAGCGCGATGCCCCACTCCGAGTCGAACTCGGGCAGGAACTCGCCGGCGTAACAGGCAAGCGCCTTGTCCAGCCAGTCGGCCTCTTCCTCGCCGGACGCGCCGCGGGCCTGGCGCAACGCGTGCTCGAACGCCTGCGTGTCCACCGCGACGTTGGCCTGCCGATTGAAGCTGTAACGGGCGTCTGCGCGTAGGATGTAGCGCGAAGGTTGGCCCTTTTCGAGTGTCGGCTCGAGAGCGCGGCGCAAACGCATGATCGTCATGTTGAGTGAGGCGTCCGTCGTGGCCTCGTTCGGGTACAGCACCTCGAATAGGCGCGCCTTGGTGGCGCCTTCGGGCGAGTGGAGCAGGTAAGCGAGCAGCAGCTTGGCCTTGGCGCTCTGGAAGTCCTTGTCGGCGATCGCCTCTCCCGACGCGCGGGTGACGCGCAGGCCGCCGAAGCAGCGCACCTCCAGCTCGGCGGACGGAGGCGCGACGGTCGGTGTGGGGGCCGTCCCACCGTCGAGAAGCGCTTCCAGTTCGGCAAGCAGGTGCAGATGGCCCGGTCCATGCGCCTCTGCCCGCAGCTGGACGAGCAGGTTGGCGGCTTCCTCGCGGCGCCCTGCGGCGAGCGCCACCTTGGCACGCACGGTCGCGAACTCGGGCAATCCGCGGGTGCCTTCGGGACCCAGCAGCTCCTCGATGGACGTGAGCAGACGGCTCGCGCCCTCGGCGTCGCCCGTAGCGGCGGCCAGTTCGGCCTGGAAGTTGAGCGAGTAGGCCACGCCGAGCTTGTCGTTGCCACGTCGGGCGAGCAACTCGGCGGACTCGAAGCAGGCGGCGGCGTCCGCAAAGCGACCCAGCAGGCGCTGAGCGTGGCCCAGGGTGCGCAAGGCGAAGGTTTCCTCGCGGACCAATCTGAAGCGCCTTACCAGCGCGAGCGCCGCCTCGGCCGCCTCGAGCGCCTCGGAAGGACGGCCCAGATGCGCGAGCACGAGCGCGCGGTTGATGGGCGTCATCCAGACGGCCGGGCCGGCGTCCGGGCTGGTGGCGGCCAGGGCGGCGTCGTAGCATTCGAGGGAGCGGCGGAACTCGCCCAATCGGGTGTAGCAGACGCCCAGGTTGTGAATGGCGCGCGCCTGGGTGTAGGCGTCCGCCAGGCGGCGGGCGAGGTGCAACGAGGCCTCGAAGTGGGCGATCGCCTCCTCGGGCTTGCCCAGGAAGAGCGCAATGCCGCCTTCGAGGTTGCGCGCGTCGATGTCGAAGCGATCGCCGCCGCCCATGAGCGGTCGCACGGCTTCCAGGCAGGCGCGCGCCTGGTCGATCATGCCGCGGCTGGCGGCCGTCATGGCCTGGCGCAGGCGGACTTTGGCGACGCCGGAGGCGTCCTTGGCGGCCTCGAAGGCCGTGAGCGCGCGCTCGAAACCGGCCTCGGCGCGCTCGTAATCGCCCCAGCGGCGGGCGATTTCGCCGTCCGCCAGCACGAGGGTCGGGCGATCGCCGGCCTCGCCCAGGCCGGCGATCGCGGCGTGTAGCGCTTCGAGGCGCCCTTTGGCCAGCCAGTCTTCGGCGACGGCTTCGAGCCGGTCCGCGGCAAGCGCCTGTTCGCCCGCGTCGCTCCAAAAGCGCAACGCCGTCGCGGATTGCCCGGTGTGCCATTGCGCGTCGCCGATGCGGCGCAAAACTGCGCGGCGTTCCTCGGCCGGGAAGTCCTGGCCGAAGCGGCGACGCAGCAGGCCGCGCAGCGGCTGGGCCACGCTCTGGGTCGTGGCATCGAGCGTCTGCAACAGGTGGTCGCGCGTGAGGGCTTCGCGCATCGTTGCATCCAGACGCACGCCCAGGGTTTCTTCGCAGGCGCCGGGATCGAAGGCGTCGAGCAAGGCGGCGCGCGTCAGGAACGCGCGTTCGTCGGGCGTGCGCCCGCGCAGGATTTGCTCGTCGACGTACGCGGCAAGTAGCTCGGGTGTCATGCCCATCGCGGCGGGCCAGCCGCCGGTGGCTTCGAGGAGTCGTTCGATCGCGTCTGGCGGCTCGGTCGGGTGTAGGGCGGCGAGCTCGGTTTGGTCGAAGGCCAGGTCCGGGGCGTTGACAAGGGCCAACTGGCGCCGGCCACGAAGCGCCGCGAAGTCCGCTTCGGGCTCGTGGCGGCTCGCGACGATCATGCGGACGGTCGCCGGGGCGTACTTGAGCATGCGGGCCAACAGCCCGTCGAGCGAGGGCGAGGCCGCGAAGTGATAATCGTCGAGCACCAGCACGAGGGGCTGCTCGAGTTGCTCGTCGAGATCCGCCAGCAGCGCGTCGAGCGTGGCGCGGGCGCCGTCGCGCTCGCGGGCGCGCGGCAGCAGGGCGTGGGCTTCGCTTCTGAACCCGGGGATCGCGTTTTCGAGGGCGGCGATGGTGTAAGTGAGGAAGGCGTCCATGTCCGCGTCTTCGGCGTCCAGGGAGACCCAGGCCGTCGTGCGGTCGGCGCACCAATCGGCCAGCAGCGAGGTCTTGCCGAATCCGGAGCCCGCGATGACGGCGATGTGCTCGCCGGAGGCGATCGCCGCGTCTAGTCGGGCGCGCAGGCGATTGCGGCGCAACGCGCCCGCCCAGAGCGGTGGACGTGTGAGCTTGCTACGAAGAAGGGCGGTTGGCATGGGGAGCCGTCGACATGGCGCGCATTAGGGGCTTTGTACCCGAAGCGGACGCTCGCTGATTCGCCAACAGGACGCCGAACTTGGGCGCGATAGAACTCAGTGCCGAGCGAGGGTACAAGAAGGAGCGAAGTCCGAATGTGAGGAATCACCGCATGCGCGATGGCGCTCCTTATCTCTCGATGGCGCTTTTGAGCGCGCTTATGCTGGCGGCTTGCGAGGTGCGGGTTCCTCAAGCAACCCCTGGGGTGGGTGTCCAAAGGCTCGATACACACGCGACAGCAACGTGTCCGGTCGCACCGACGCCGATTCCGCCTCCGTGGCCTCACGACGACGTCGTTCTCGACAGCATCGAAGGCGTGCCGGGCTTCGCCATAAGATCTGATGGTACCGGCGGGACGCCAAGAGTCGCCCGTTTGAAAGTGAAAGCCTATCCGGGCAGCTCTCAGATTCGGATTGTTGCGGCCCACATCAAATACGTCTGGCCGGCTGATGGCGCTACGCGTGCCGTAGATGTTGGCCTCCTGCCGGTTTCACCCGTTTATGTGCCAAGGGCGCCGCAAGATAGCCGATATGGTGCGCCGGCAGAAGTCGACGTGCCGTTGCCGCCGCTCCCACTTGAACATGCGCTCGCGGGTGCCGCGCTTCCCAAAAACGTCTTCGCCCTGGTGACGTTCGTGGAAGACGACGCAGGTGAGACCGTGACCGATGAAAACAGCGCCACGCTGACGGCGCGCGTAGAGGTGCCGACCAGATTGAATGAAGGCCCTGACCTGAAGGGCACTCCGGCCTGTGGCAATCTTCCCGAGCCGGTTATCAGGCCCGTTTACGAATACACACAGCTTGCCGAGCTCGCGGCATTTTTGCCGTCGGCCGGCATCACCGTATCGGCGAGTGGGGCGGCGGCGACGAGCACCGTCAAGATTACCCTGCAC
>DATNPP010000661.1:0-24890 GCA_036703175.1 Oscillatoriaceae cyanobacterium | reverse complement strand
CTCGATGCGCCCCATGTTGGCGATCTCCATCGCCAGCTGCTCGACGTCGTCTTGATCGCCGACGGCGCGCAGAATCTCCGAAGACACCTCGTGGCCCAGCGTGATCATCAGAATCGCGGACTTCTCGCGACCCGACAGCTGCGCGAAGGTCTTCTTGCTCGCGCGCATTTAGTCGTCCTCGCTCATCCAGGCGCGCACCAGCTTGGCGGCATCCTTGGGCTGGGCCTTGATGAAGGCCGTGAGCTCCTTCTGCAGCTCGGAGAGGCGCTGCTCGTCCGGCGTGGGCGGCGGCAGATCCGCGAGCTTGTCGACGCTCGAGAGCAACTCGGCCTCGTCGTCGATGAGCGTGATGCCCAGATCGCCCTCGGGCAGCTTGGGCAGGGCCTCTTCCAGCTGTGCCATCTCGTCCGAGCGGCGGCGGCGGAAGCTCATCAGCAGCAATCCGAAGGCGACGAAGGCCATCAGGATCGCGGCGGCGACCGTGCCCCACTTGGTCAGCAGGCGCATCCGCTGGGCATCCGCGTCGGCCTTGGCCTCTTGATCGGCCGAGGTGGTGTTGAAGCGCGTCGGATTGACGAAGACCTTGTTCATGTCCGAGATGCCCGCCGCCGTGGCGACCATCTTCTGAATGTTCACGATGCGCGGATCGGCCGCCAAATTGGTGCCGGGCTGCACGGGCGCGTTCAGCGCCACCGAGACGGTGGTGTCGCGCAGCACGGCCGGCTCCTTGACCAGGTGCTGCTCGCGCTCGTTGACGTCGTAGTTGTGCGTGGCCTCCTCATCCGAGTACTGGCCGCCGTTGGTGCTGTCGACGGACTGGTAGTCCGGCGCCACGTTCGGGTTGTTGCCGGGCACGCCGCCGTCGCTGTTCGCGCTGCCGTTGTAGCGCTCGTTCTTGGTCTTCTCCGAGAGCAGGATGCCGCCCGGCATCTGCGTGCCCGAGGCCGACAGCGAGGGCGAGTAGGTCTTGTCGTCGGTCTGCACCTGCGAGAAGTCCCAAACCGTGTTGACGCGCACGACCGTGTTGCCCGGGCCGTAAACGTCGTCGAGCATCGCTTGCAAGCGGCTCTCGAGATCGCGCTCGTAGTTGCGCTTGAGCGTGAGCTGGCGCTGCGAGAGATCGGTGCCCGCGAGGTTCTTGGGATCCTGCTGGGCGAGTTGGTCCGAGTAGTCGCGGCCGGTCGTGTCCGTGATGAAGACGTTCTTCATCGCGAGGTTCGGCACGGCCTTCGAGACCAGGTGCTGCACGCTGCGCGCCTGGTTGAGATCGAGCTGCGCGCCGGGCTTCAGCGTCAGCAACACCGAGGCCGTCGTGGGCTCCTGGCTGTCCAGAAAGAGCGAATCCTTGGGAATCACGATGTGCACGCGCGCCGTGTCCACGCCGTCGAGGGCGCTGATGGTGCGCTCCAGCTCGCCTTCGAGGCCGCGCTGGTAGTTGAGCTGCTGCACGAAGTCCGTCTGGCTCCAGCTGTTGCCGTCGAAGAGCTGGCTGAAGCCCACCGTGCCGCCCGAGGGCAAGCCAGCCGAGGCCATCGACAGGCGCACCTCGTCCACCTGGCCGGTGGGCACGAGCACCGCGTTGCCGTTGAGCTGGTACGGAATGCCTTGATCCTTGAGCTTGGCGACGATCGCCCCCGCGTCTTGATCCGAGAGCTTGCTGAAGAGCACGGCGTAGTTGGGCTGCTGCGCCCAGACGATCAAAAAGGTCAACAGGCCGACCGCGATCGCCGCGACGGCGCCGGTCAGCACGCGCTGGTTCACGCTCATCTGAGACCAGATGCGCGCGATGTCGTTGCCCAGTTGGCGGAAAAACTCGTTCATCGACCCTTTTGCCTAGCCGCGTCGCGGCGATCGCCGAAAGACGGCTACACCTGCATGCGCATCACGTCTTGATACGCGCTCACGACCTGATTGCGCACCTGCAGCACGTACTGCATGGCCACGCTGGCCTTCTCCTGGGCGATCATGACGTCGTGGAGATCCACATCGCCGCCCGTGGCGGCTTCGTTGGCAAGCTTGTTGGCGTCGTTCTGCAGCCGGCTCGCGTCCATCACGGCCTGCGTGAACGGCTGGGCGTAAGGCGTGAGCGCCGAGGGCGAAGACGCCTGTTGCGCGGCCTGGCCCGGCTGCAGCAAGCCGTCGGGGCCGACGGCGGTCGGGAACTCGGCCGAGCCGCCGGGCTTGAGCAAGCCGTCGGCGTCCATCACCGGCGGCACCTCGAGCGGGCGCGGCGGCAATGCCTGGCCGGCCTCGCCGGCGGTCAGCAAACGATCGTAGAGGTTGCCGAACGACGGGCCGGAAAGATCCGGCGTCGGCACGGCGGGCGGCAAAGTCGGCAGGTTGAGCTGGCCGATAGGCGAGGAGGTGGAAGGCAACGGCAGCATATCAGATCTCCAGGGCCTTGCCGGCCATGCCCTTCACCGCGTTGATCACGGTGACGTTGGCCTCGTAGGAGCGCGTGGCCGAGATCATGTCGGTCATCTCCTGAATCGTGTTCACGTTGGGCATCTGCACGTAGCCGTCGGGATTGGCCGAGGGATTGCCCGGATCGTAGACCTGCCGAAAGGGCGACTGGTCCTCGACGATCTTGGCGACCTTGACGCCGGCCGGCACGCGCGTAAGGCGGCCTTGCAGATCGCGGCGCATCGCGTCGCGGCTCTCGAACTCGACCATCTCGCGACGGTACGGATGCCCGTCTTTGGTCTTGGTGCTCTCGGCGTTGGCGAGGTTGTTGGAGATCACGTCCATGCGCAGGCGCTGGGCGGTCAGCGCGGAGGCGCTGGAGGAAAGCGCGTCGAAGAAGCTCATTAGTGGATATCCCGCATGATCGTCTTGAGGTCGTCGAACTTGTCCTTGGTCAGCGTGGCGAGCGTGTTGTACGTGATGTTCGTGTTCGCCAGGTTCGCCATCTCCATCTCGATGTCCACGTCGTTCTTGTCGTTGCGGTAGTCTTCGTTGGTCACGCGGCGCACGTCGGGCTGGAAGTTGCTCAAATTCGCGCTGGGGCCGAGGGTGAACTGGCGGGCGTCGTTGACCTCGAGCGGCAAGCCGTCGCCCTGGTCGCCTTGAATCGCCGCGCGCAGCTTGGCTTCGTACGAGACCTCGATGCGCTTGTAGCCGGGCGTGTCGGCGTTCGCCACGTTCTCGCCGATCGCCTGCTGGCGCTGCGTGAGGCCGTCGAGCGAGGCCGAAAGGACCGGAAGGTTGCTGAAAAGGGAGTCGAGCACGGGCTGTCTCCTGGCGAACGGCCATATGGCGCTCGCTTATGTTAGCAGGGGTGTTATGTGTGAAAATAGTAAAACCGTCACAAATTCACCCAAGCTGGATATACCCGGCCCTTTTCAGGGGCAGGCGCTGGGTGATCGGCGACGGCGTTAAGATTGGTGAAGACTTGCTCGAGCGCTTGGCAAGTGAGCCTCCGTTCGGCTGAGCGGGCCAATGCGGGCCATCCGGGCTCGCGATTGTCCCTCAACGTCTCCTCTTTCGAGGAGTCAGCGGAGGCCCGGCGTCCTTGCCGGGCAGCACACGGGTCTAGCTGTTTCGATCGATGAACATCGCCTCGCGTTCGGTCTGGATCGCATAGGCGTTGAGGGCCCGAAGCCCGGTACGCAGCGTGCCCAGCTCCTGATTGGAGCGGGAGACGAAGGTGTCGAGGTGCTTCTCGATCGCGGCGTCTTGTTCCAGAATCTGAGGAATGAGGCGGGCGATCGCGGCGCGATCGTCCGCACCGAGGCCCGCGAGCTGGCTCTCGAGGCTCTGCAGCTGCGCGAACAAGCGCTCGCGCTCGGCCGACAGCTGCCAATAGCGCGCCAGCTCGTTGGTCGAGACGGCGGTGAGTTGGGCCGCGCTGAGGGCCGCGAGGCCCTCGTACGCCGCGCGCAGCGTGGCGGCGTGCAGCCCGCTCGCCATCAGGCGGCTCCGCTGCGTTGCGCGCCGATGTTCTTGACCGCCTCGCCCCAGGCCTCGCGCAGCTCGCGCAGACGCGCCTGCACCTCGAGCACGCCCTTGGGATCGCGCTTGATATTGGACTGGATCAACCGCCAGTTGAAGTACTCGTACAGGCGGAACAGATTGACCGCCACCTCGCCGGCGTCCAGCTTGAGCGACGCCATCAGCTCGGTGATGATGTCCTCGGCGCGCAAAATGTAGTTGTGCGCGTCCTGGAACTTGCGGTTCTCGAGGGCCTGGTGCGCCTGCGTCAGAAAGCGGATCGCCCCGTCGTACAGCATCAGCAGGAGCTTGCCCTGGCTGGCCGTCTCAAGTTGCGATTCTTGATAGGTTTGGATGGGGTTGGATATCATCCGTCGATCTCCTCCAGCAGCCCCTAGCGAGTGACGTCTACGTTCATGCCGGCGAGCTTGCGCATCGCCTCGAGCATCGTCAGAAAGTGTTCCGACGAGACCTCGCGCACCACGCCGCCACCAGACTTATCCGTCAGGCGCACCGTGACCATGTTATCGCCATGGTGCAGCGAAAACTGTAGCTGTGATTCCGAATTCATCACCAGCCGATTGGCGTCGTCGATCGCCCGCTCCATGAGATCCTGCGAAATCTCATAGTGCTGCTTCTCGACGGGCGTTTGGGCCTTCTTCGCGGCCTCTTGCGGCGGATGCCCCTTCGGCGCCTCGGTCGCATGCGGCGACGGAGGCGACATCAGAAGCTCCCGCACCTGCGAAGGATGCAGCGCGCTGGGAGGGCTCACCGGTTGCGGATGTGCGGACATGGTCGTCACCTCCGTGCGATCTTCCGGACCCTTTTTCCGGACGAACACGATAGACCTGTCCGCTTCATCGGCAGCGAGCGAGCGGATCTTTAGGGCCGGCCCCTCGAAGGTCCCAAAGGTTACTTGGCTTCCATCCAGCTCGCGCCCTCATGCACGTCGACGCGAAGCGGGACGGAGAGCGTGACGGCGCTTTCCATCACCTCGCGCACCAGCGCGGAGAGGCGCTCGATTTCATGGGGCGCCACCTCGAAGACCAGCTCGTCGTGCACCTGCAGCAGCATGGTCGCCTCGAGCTCGGCCAGGCGCGGCGCGAGGCGCACCATCGCGATCTTGATGATGTCGGCGCTGGTGCCCTGAATCGGCGCGTTGATCGCCATGCGCTCGCCGAACTCGCGCAGGCTGCGGTTGCCGGCGTTGATCTCGGGAATGTAGCGCCGGCGACCCAGAAGCGTCTCGACGTAGCCCAGGCGCTTGGCGTCGGCGATCGTGCGGATCATGTAGTGCTGCACGCCCGGATAGCGCGCGTTGAACGCCTCGAGGAATTCGCGCGCCTCGCGCCGCGCGATGCCCAGCGCCTTGGAAAGGCCGAAGTCCGTCTGGCCGTATACGATGCCGAAGTTCGTGGTCTTGGCCTTGCGGCGCATGTCCGAGGTGACCTCGGCGAGCGCGACGCCGAAGATCTCGGACGCCGTCACGGCGTGAATGTCGCGATCCTCGCGAAAAGCCGTCAAAAACGACGGATCCTGCGTGATATGCGCCAGAATGCGCAGCTCGATCTGCGAGTAGTCCGCCGACAGAATCCGCCAGCCAGGCTTGCTCGGCACGAAGGCGCGCCGAATCTCGCGGCCCAGCTCGGTGCGAATCGGAATGTTCTGCAAATTGGGATCCGAGCTCGACAAGCGCCCCGTGGCGGCCACGGTCTGATTGAAGCTCGTGTGCACGCATCGCGTCGTCGGCACGACCATCTGCGGCAGCGCGTCGACGTAGGTGCTCTTGAGCTTGACGAGCTGGCGGTATTCGAGAATCTCGCGCACGATCTCGTGGCTCGATTGCAGCTCCTCGAGCACCTCGGCGTCGGTGCTGACGCCCGTCTTGGTGCGCTTCACGACCGGCAAGCCCAGCTTCTCGAAGAGCACCACGGCCAGCTGCTTGGGGCTGTTGATGTTGAACGCGCCGCCCGCGAGCTCGTGAATGCGGACCTCGAGGGCCCCGATGCGCTCGCCCAGTCGCGACGAGAGTTCCTTCAGGTACGGCACGTCCAGCGCGATGCCGTGCAGCTCCATGTCGATCAGCACCTGAATCAGCGGCAGCTCGATCTCGCGGAAGATCTTGTCCTGCCCCAGCTCCGTGAGCTTGGGCCCCAGGAACTGGCGCAGCTCGGTCGTCACGGCCACGTCGGCCGCTGCGTAAGGCGCCGCGCGCTCGATCGCCACCTGGGCCATCGTGATCTGCTTGGCGCCGCTGCCGATCAGCTCCTTGATCGGCGTCATCTCGTAGCGCAAATGCTCCCAGGCCAACTCCTTGAGGCCATGGCTGGCGCGCCCCGAATAGACCAGGTAATCGGCGATCATGGTGTCGAACGTCAGCCCATCGGGCCGAATGCCGTAGCGCTCGAGTACGTCGAGATCGAACTTGGCGTTGTGGCCCACCTTCGCCTTCTGCGCGTCCGCGAAGTGCGGCGCCACGACGGTGCGCACGGGCTCCCAGGCCAACTGCTTGCCGGCGTCGTGGCCGATCGGCACGTAGAAACAGCGGCAATCCTTGACCTCGGGGCCGCCCACGGCGAGCGCGAGCCCCACCAGCTTGCAGGCCACGGCGTTCAAGCCGTCGGTCTCGCAATCGTAGGTGAAGCTGGGCGCGGCCGCGAGGGCCTCGGCCAGCGCGGCGAGCTTCGCGTCGTCGTCGACCACCGTGACGTTCAGATCGAGCACGCGCGCCATCGAGACGACCGGCTCGAGCGTGGGCGCGAAGAGCGTTCCGGCCGGGGCCGGTGCGCCCACCGCCACGCCGACCAGCTCCGGCTGCGGCACCGCGCCGAACACGGCCAGCGTGGAGGGCAACTGGCGGATGATCGTGGTGAACTCGAGTTGCTCGAGCAGCGGCGTGAGCGTGGCGAGGTCCGGCATCTTCAGCTGGCAGCTGTCGAAGTCGAAGTCGATCGGCACATGGCGATCGATCGTCGCGAGGCGCAGGCTCATCTCGGCGAGCTCGCGGTGCTCGCGCAGCTTGTCCTGCGTCTTGCCGACCACCTGGTCCAATCGCTCGTAGACCCCGGCGACGGTGCCGAACTCGGTGAGCAGCTTCACGGCGCCCTTCTCGCCGATGCCCGGCACGCCCGGAATGTTGTCCGAGCTGTCGCCCATGAGGCCCTTGAGATCGGGAATCTGCGCGGGGGTCACGCCCATCTTGGTCAGCACCTCGTCGGGCCCGAAGGTTTCCAGGTCGCCCGCGCCGGACTTCGGCATCAGGACCTTGACCCGCTCGTCGACCAGCTGGAAGGCGTCGCGATCGCCCGTCAGAATCAGCACCTCCCAGCCCTTTTCCGAGGCCACGCGGGAGATGGTGCCGATCACGTCGTCGGCCTCGTAGCCGTCGATCTCGTAGATCGGCAAGCCAAAGGCGCGCACCACCTCGCGAATCGGCGCCATCTGCAGCACCAGATCCTCGTCCATCGGCTTGCGGTGGGCCTTGTAGTCGCTGTAGGACTCGTGCCGGAACGTCGGCTTGGCACGGTCGAAGGAGACCGCCACGCACTGCGGGCGCAAATTCTTGATCACTTCGAGCAGCATCTTGGTGAAGCCGAAGACGGCGCCTGTCGGGCGGCCGTCGCGCGTGGCGAAGCCGCGCCTCAACAGCGCGAAGTGCGCGCGGAAGGCCAGGGCGTGGCCATCGATCAATACCAGACGCGGGTGCTCGGACATGCAGGTTCTCCCTTTGAAGGCCCATTGTACCATTCCGGCCGGGCCCGCGCCGCTGCCCGCGCCGGCGCCTTAGGGGAGCTTTAATCCAGGCATAAGAAAGTTTTGCGGCCTTTTCGGGATGTTAGTACAGAAGCCGTTAAGAAAGGCCGCCCATGCCCGCCCCCGTCGAATCCGCCTTCCGCAAGCTGCTGCCCGACCTCACGCGTCCCGTGAAGGCGGTCGAGCGTACGAGCGTGAGCCGTGCGGCGGACGCGATCGCGCTCTCGCCCGAGGCGCGTGCGGCGCTCGCGGATCGCGCGGCGCTGTCGAAGCTTCCGACGCGGCCGAAGCTCGTCGCCAAGCCGAGCAACGTCAACCGCGTCGCGGCGGTGCGCGGCAAGCCGAGCAAGCGTTTGAAGGAAATGACCCTGGTGGAGCGCAACCACGTGCTGGGCTTCAAGCGCGAGGACACGGTGCTCAAGCGGCTACAGCGCGCGTTGCCGAACGACTGGATTTACCGCGAGCAGTACTTGCGCGACGCCAAGGGGCAGATCGTCCGTGATCCGATGACGGGCGAGACGCGCCGGATCGATTTTCTGGTGATGAGCCTGGACAAGGTGCTCGACTCGATCGAGGTCACGGGCACCAAGGTCGACAAGACGGCACAGATGGCCAAGGAGATGCGCATTCGCCAGGCGGGCGGCGTGTACCTGCGCCATCCGCAGACGGGCAAGCTCCTGCGCGTGCCGGCGCGACTGCAAACGCGCGTCGTTCGGATCGCGTAAACGCCATCGCCCTCTCCCCCGGAGGGTGGGAGAGTTGGTGAGGGCCGCCGTCCAGGGGCGAAAACCGGGAGAGAGGGCGACCGCGAGTCGGCCGCAAATCCCAACTGGCGTAACTTTCAGCTGGCCTGGGGTCGCCCCCGCTCCCAATTTCACCGCCTGCACGGCGGTGAAATATCCCTCTCCCACCGGGGGAGAGGGCAATGTAACTTCCTAGCTGTCCTAATGCACGCCGAAGTGAAGGTTCGCCAGAACGTCGAGCTTGCCCATGAACATCAGCACGCCCAGCGTCACGAGCAACAAACCGCTCGCCAGCTCGACCTTGTGCATGTGCTGCTTGAAACGATCGAAAAAGCGATAGAACTGATTGATGCCGATCGCCATCGCCATGAACGGCACACCCAATCCGGCCGAGTAGACGGCGAGCAATCCGACGCCCTGCCAGACGGTCTGCTGCGTGCCCGCGAGCGCGAGAATCGTCGCCAGAATCGGCCCGATGCAAGGCGTCCAGCCCGCCGCGAAGGCGCTGCCGACCACGAAAGCGCCGAGCAATCCCAAAGGCTTCTGCGCGACCTGCATGCGCTTCTCCTGGTACAGCGCCTTCACGCGAATCAGGCCCGTCTGATGCAGACCGAATGCGACGAGCAGCACGCCCGCGACCTTCGCGAGGATCGGCAGATGGCTGAGCAGCAGCCCGCCCAGCGCCGTCGCCGAGGCCCCGAGCAAAATGAACACCACCGAGAAGCCCAGCACGAACATGCTGGCGCTCGCGATCACGGTGCCGCGGCGCGCCGCCACTTCGGCGCCGCCGTCCGCCCGCGCGGCGGCCATGTTGACGCCCGAGACGAACGACAGATAGCCGGGCACCAGCGGCAGCACGCACGGCGAGAGGAACGAGAGAAGCCCGCCGACGAACGCGGCGATGAGCGAAATGTTGTTCATGAGTTTTCCACCTTGGCCTTGCCCCCCAATGTACCCCTTTTGGCCGCGGGGTGCCATGGCCTTCTTTACAGACCACTCCGGCGTCGCGAGGTTCCCGCTGCGCAGCGCCGCTCGGTGAGAGTCCGCGCTCCAGCCGGGTATGAAGGCCTCATGATCCATTGGCTCAACACACTCACGCGGAACGACGCGCCCCACGTGGGCGCCAAGGCGGCCCACCTCGGCGAGCTCGCGCGCCATGGCTTCGAAGTGCCGGACGGCTTCGCGATCGGCCTCGACGCCTATCAGGCCTTTCTGCGCAGCGTGCCGGGCCTCAACGAGACGATCGCCGCGCTCGAGTCCGCGCATCCCGCCGAGGCGGCGCGCACGCTCGCGACCGCGTTTCGCGGCTCGCTGCCCGTCGCGCTCGAGCAGGCCGTGCGCGAGGCCTACCAGGAACTGGGGCGCCGCCTCGGCCAGACCGACCCGGCCGTCGCCGTGCGCTCGAGCGCCGTGGGCGAGGACAGCGCCGGCGCGTCGTATGCGGGCCAACAGCTGACGGTGTTGAACGCCCGTGGCGAAAGCCAGGTGATCGCCTGTGTGCGCGCCTGTTGGGGCGGGCTCTGGAGCGAGCGCGCCATCACCTATCGCCGGCGCGTCGGCGTCCCCGCGCACGCCGTCACGGCGGTGCTGGTGCAGGCGCTCGTCGTGCCCAAGGTCGCCGGTGTGGCCTTCACGGCGAATCCCGTCACGGGCGATCGCGACGAGTTTTTGGTCGACGCGAGCTACGGCCTCGGCGAGGCCGTGGTGAGCGGCCGCGTGATGCCCGACCATGTGGTGGTGCGCAAGCAATCGGGCCAAATTGCCGCTTATCTGGTCGGCGCCAAGGCGACCGAGGTGCTGCCCGAGGCCCGCGGCGTGGTGGAGAAGCCGGTGAGCAAGAAGCGGCAACGCAAGCACGCGCTCACGACCGCCGAGCTGCGGCAACTCGTGGACATCGGCCTCGAGCTCGAGACGCACTTCGGCGCGCCGCAAGACATCGAATGGGCGATCGCCCAGGGCAAACTCTATCTGTTGCAGGCGCGCCCCATCACGGCGCTGCCGCCCGCGCCGCCCTCGGGCGCCTGGACGAGCCCGATTCCGGGTGCGCGCTGGGAGCGCCGCAACTTCGCCGAGCAGTTCCCCGGCCCGCTCTCGCCGCTGGGCGCGAGCCTCGTGCTCGGCGCCGTCGGCGAGGTGCTGCCCAGGCTCGCCCGCGAGGCGGGCCTCAAGGTCGGCACGCCGGCGCTCACGACGATCAACGGCTACGCCTACGCGCGCGGCGGCATCAAGCCGCGCTGGACCTTTCCGTTCCGCACGCTCGGCATGGGGGCCGCGGTGCTGTTCGGCCAGCCCAAGAAGTGGGAGCGCAAGCCGGGACATGACCAGCGTCTCGCGCCCTACCTCGATCGGCCGCCGCAAAGCGACGACGCGAAGCAGCTGGTCGCCTGGTGCGAGGGCGTGGTGGGCGAGACCGCCAAGACCTGGATGAACGTCCACCGATTGAGCGCCGGCTGGCGCTGGAGCGAGTACGTGCTGCGCCGGGCGCTCGAAGGCCTGCCGGTCACTCCCGGCATGCTGCTGCAAGGCTTCGGCTCGCCGGTGATGGCGATGGAGCAACGCCTGCACGAGATCGCCCGCGAGGCCGACGAGCCCGTGCGGGCGGCCCTGGCCCAGAGCGATCCCTGGCAGGCGCTCTGGGCGCTCGGCGATCGCGCCGAGGCCTTCCGCGCCTACATCCAGCGCTTCTGCGCGGGCGCCGAGGGCCTGCCCGCGACCTTCGATCCGGCCATGCCGCTGCCTTACCAGGATCCCGCGCAGGTTTGCCGCATGCTGGCCGGCGCCTACGCGAGCCCGCGCGAGCGGCTCGAGGCCCTCGTGATGGAGCGCGAGCTCGCCCACAAGCGCGCGCTCGTGATGGCGAAGGGCCTGCGCCGCGCGGTGCTCAAGCGCGTGATTCCCTGGGCCCAGGGCTACGCGCAGGTGCGCGAGCCGGCGCTCGCGACGCTGGGCCGCGGCTGGCAATCGCTGCGTGAGCGGCTGCTGGAGCTGGGAGCCCTGTACACGCGCGAGGGCCTGTTGCCCGAGCCGGTGGCCATTTTTCTGCTCGACTGGAAAGAAGTCCGCGCCATGTCGCGCGGCGAGGCCGGACCGAGCGCCGAGCACCTGGCGGATCGTCGGGCGCTCTGGAGCCAACAGTCCCGCTACACGCCGCCATTTTCGATCGGCGGCAAACCCGAGCGCGTGAGCGGACGCGCCCTCACGGGCGTGCCGGCGAGCCCGGGTCGCGTCACGGGCATCGCCCGCGTGGTCAACGGCCCCGAGGACTTCGCCTCGCTCTCACCGGGCGAGATTCTGGTCGCCCCGGCCACCACGCCCGCCTGGACGCCGCTCTTCCACCTGGCGGCCGCGATCGTGACGGACGTCGGCGGCCCGCTCTCGCACGGCTCGATCGTCGCGCGCGAGTTCCGCATTCCCGCCGTGCTCGGCACCGAGGCGGCCTCGCGCCGCATTCGCTCGGGCGAGATGGTGACGGTGGACGGCGATCTGGGATTGGTCTGGGCCGAACGGGGCTGAAACCGCTAGAAACTGCTCTGCACGTAGAGCGAGTAGATCAGCGGCAATTGATCATGCCGCTCGCGCTCGCGCTGGCTCTTGCCGATCGTGAGGCCGAGCTGGGCGTCGCGCCGCGCGAACTGCCACAGCGGCAGCGAGAAATGGCTCGCGAAGGCCGTCTGGCTGACGGAAGCCTTCGGATGCAGCAGCGCGTCGGCCGAGACCGGCAGCCAGGACGGCACGTAGCGGGCGATCGCCGCCGTGAGCGCGTCGCGCTGCGGCAGATGAAACGCGCTCTGCAGATCGTCGGCGTAAGCCGGCGCGGCGAAGAAAAGGGCGCAGAGGGCCGTCAGAAAGGCTTGGCGAAGCATGGCGCGTCTCCCGACAAGAGGACCTTGAAGTGTCATATCGCCCGAACGCGTGGCAGCTTTCTCAAGGACTCGCTAAGCCTGGGTTAAGAGTCTTCTAAGCGCCAGACGCGGAAGCCCACGTTCTCGGCGCGATCGCCCAGCCGCGCGAGCACGCGGCGCATACGCTCGAGCCCCACCTCGGCGATCGTGGGCCACTCGGGATCGCCGAGCGCTTCGGCGAGCTGCACGCCCACGAAGCGCCGCTGCCCGCCGTCCTCGGCGTTCAGCTCGAACACGGCCTGCGCCGTCGCGCACGAGCCGGCGTAGCAATCGAGAATCAGGTCGTCCGCCTCGGGCCCGCCCGGCGTGGCCCAGGTGATCAGATCCTTGATCAGTTGCGACGGCTTCGGAAAGTCCAGCACCACGCGCCCGAACAAGCGCTTCAGCTCGGCCGTGCCGTCGGTCGTGGTCACGCGATCGTAGTAGCTCGTCGGCGTGCGCTCGCGGTCCTTGCCGTCGACGACCAGGCGCTGCTTGGTGTAGACGGCCCACTTGCCTTTGCGCGTCTGCTTGAACACCACCTCGTCGCGGTTGGCCGCGAGCGTCTCGCGGCTCCAGCGCCACTGGTGCGTGGGGCAGGGAATCTCGCTGCCGTCCGGCGCGGCAATCGGATAGACCAGGTTCGGCCTCGGCGAGTGGCTGGTGCCGCTCTTGGCGAGTGGAATCAGCTTGTAGGGCCCCTGGTCGTCCGCGTGACGGTACTCCGCGACCATCGATTCCGTCAGCGGCTCGCTGAAAGCCGGCAGACTGGGCAGATGGCGCGCGTAGACGAGCACGTACTCGGTCTGCGGCAGCACGTGGCGCGCGCCGCGGCCGCGCACGACCTTCTTGCGCCAGATCACGCTCGCGACGAAGTTCTCCGCGCCGAACACCTCGTTCATCAGCAGGCGCAGATGGTGCACCTCGCGATCGTCGATGCTCACGAAGATCACGCCGTCCTGGCGCAAAAGCGGCTTGAGCGCCCTCAGACGCGGCAACAGGGCCGAGAGCCACTGGGCGTGGCGCCGGCCGTCCGCCTCGCCGTCGGCTTCCTGGCCCGATAGGCGCAAATAGGCCCGCCGCCCCATGCGGAAGTTGTCCGCGTAGGCCTGAATGCCCTGGCCGGTGTTGTACGGCGGATCGATGTAGATCACCCGCACGCGGCCCTCGAGCTCGGGCCGCAGGCACTTGAGCACGTCGAGGTTGTCGCCCACGTAGAAGCGGTGTTCGGCGGAGTCGGCGCACCATGACGCGGCGGCGTCCTCCAACAATCGCCCACGCGCGGGGGCTTCGGCCTCGGCGATCGCCGCGTCGCGCCCGGGCCAGCGCAATCCGTAGGGCTCCGGCGCGCCCAGCAGCGCGCGCAAGCTTTCCCAATCCACCCGCTCGCCGTCGAAGGCCTCGGGCAAGGCGGCGCGCAAGCGCGCGAGGGCTGAATTGTCAGTGGACGTCACGTCGGGCACGGGCTCTCCATTCGTTCGACCGAGCCATGATAAACGAATGAAGCGCCTTTGGGGAAGGCCGCTGCGTTGACAGCGGCACCAAACGCCGCTAGGATGATCGTGTTACATTTCTTTACAAAGGGAGGGCGAAGGATGCGCCTGCAGCAGCGAGGTTTGACGCTGGGGGTGATGGGCGCGCTGGCGATCGCCGGCGCCGCCCGCGCCGCAACGCCTCCGATCGCCCTGTTGCCGGGCGCCGTGACGGGCAGCGTCGTCCAAACCCAGGTCAAACCGGGCGACTCGCTCGATTCGCTCTCCATGCGCTACCGCGTGAACCCCGAGCGCATCTGGCTGCCCAACGCCGGCGTGCTGCACGGCCCGCTCAAGCCCGGCATGACCCTCTACGTCGACACGCGCGAGATTCAACCGACGTTCGCGGCGACGGTCTCCGGCATCTCCCTCAACGTGCCCGAGGCCGAGGTCTTCCTGCTGCAGAACGGCGCGATCGTCCGGCAGTACCCGGTGGCCGTCTCCCGCAGCGACTGGGAGGTGCCGCTCGGCACGACGAAGGTGGTCGATATGGAGCAAAACCCGACCTGGCACGTGCCCAAAGACATTCAGGCCGAGATGCAGCGCAAGGGCGAGACCGTGATGGACCACGTCGACCCGGGCCCGAAGAACCCGCTGGGCGTGCGCTGGATCGGCTTCGCGGACGGCACCTTTGGCTTCCACGGCACCGACGGCCCCGAGCGCGAATCGATCAAGCGCTACGCCTCCCACGGCTGCGTGCGCTTTTTGAACGAGGACATCCTCGACCTCTACGGGCGCGTGCACCAGGGCGAGACCGTGCACATCTTCTACCAGCCGGTGTTGCTGGCGGCCGACGACAAGGGCGTCTGGGTGCAAGTCTATCCGGACATCTACCACCTGAAGTACGACTTCGCCGGCACGCTCAAACAACTCGCGCAGAACGCCCACGTCGGCGATCGCATCGACTGGAAGCTGGCCGACAAGGCGATTCAAGACCATACCGGCGTGTTGACCCAGATCGGGCTCGCCCCGGGCGCCTCCGCCTCGCCCGCGAGCGCGCCGGCTGCACCGAGGCCCTGAAATCCGCTCATCGATACTTGACGCCCCATCGGCGTGGGCCCGCCCGATACGTCGGTATGCCCAGTCTCCCTCGCTCACGTTACCGATGGAGACCGGGCTAAGACTTGGACGAGGGCTTGCACGCCTTTTCGAACGCGCTCTCTTCTTCTTGATCGTTGTAGCCCGCCGGAAAGAAGGAAGTCGCGGCGCGCTGGCGCTCGCGCATCTGCGCGAGGATCTGCTCGGCCGGATAGGTGAGGATCTCGGCGAGCGTCGGGTGCACGTGCGGCACCTTGAGATACTGCTCGACCGTCGCGCGCAGCGTGATCGCCGTCGCCAGCTCGTGAATCAGTTCGGCGCCCTCGGGGCCCACGATCGTGCAGCCCAGGATCTCGCCGCTGCGCGGATCGGCGAGCATCTTCACGAAGCCGTCCGTCTCGCCGAGCACCTCGGCCTTGCCATGGTCCGCGAAGCGGTAGACGCCGATGAGGACCTCGCGGCCGAGCTGTTGGGCTTCGAGCTCCCCGAGGCCCACGCGCGCAACGTTCGGCTCGGTGAACGCCGCCGAGATGAAGAGGTGCTCCGGCGCGGGCGTCGGCGCGCAGCCGAGCAGCGCGTTGCGCGCGGCGAGCTCGCCGTCGGCGATCGCCACGTGCACCAGAAAGCTGCCGCCCGTGACGTCGCCGGCCGCGTAAATCGCGGGATTGGTGGTCATCAGACAGCGATTGAGCACCATGCGCCGCCCCTGCATCTCGACGCCGGCCGCCTCGAGGTTCAGACCGGCCACGTTGGGCGCACGGCCCGTGGCGACGAGAATTTCCTCGGCCTCGACTTCCGTCTCGCCGCCCAGCGCGTCCGTGAACACCAGGCACTTGCGATCGTCGGGACGGTGAACGCGCAGCGGCTTCACGCCCACGTAGATCTCGACGCCTTCGCGCTGCAGACGCCGCGTGATCACTTCGGAGACCTCGGGATCCTCGCGCGCCATCAGCCGCGGCGCCGCCTCGACGATCGTCACCTGCGTGCCGATGCGCTGGTAGAACTGCCCCAGCTCGAGCGCAATCACGCCGCCGCCGACGATCAGCAGCGAGCTCGGCTGGCGATCGAGCGTGAGGGCCTGATCGCTCAACAGATAGCCGGCCTCGGCGAGGCCTAGAATCGGCGGGACCATCGGCGTCGAGCCGAGCGCCAGAATGACGCGCGGCGCCGAAAGGACGCGATCGCCCACCTGCAGCGTGGTTGGCCCCGTGAAGCGCGCTTCGCCCAGAATCAAGGTCGTGTTGGGCAGCGCCTCGAGGCTCTCGCGGCGATAATCCGCGAAACCCCGAATGAGGCGGTTCTTGCGCGCCATCACGCGCGCGAAGTCGACCGTGAAACCCTCCACCTCCACCCCGAATTCGCCCGCCTCGCGCACAAGATGCGCGATGTTGGACGAGCGGATCAGCGCCTTGGAGGGCATGCAGCCGGCCAGAATGCACAATCCGCCAAGCGGTCCCTTGTCGACCAGCGCGACCTTGGCGCCCAATTCGGTCGCCGCCGTGCGCGCCGCGGCGAACCCGGCGCTCCCCGCTCCCAACACGATGAGGTCGTAGGTCTCCATCACGCCTCCTGGTTCGTCCTGCCTCTACAGGCACCATAGGCGCGGGCAGCGCGCACGTAAAGGATCAAAATGGCGAACCTGCCGGGTCCTCGACGTGAATTCGGCACAGGCCAGCTCTATTCGTAGCGCAGCGCGTCGATCGGATCGAGCCGCGAGGCCTTGAGGGCCGGGTACAGCCCGAAACCGATGCCCACGAGCGCGCTGAAACCCACCGCGATGAGCATGATGCCCGGCTCGACCACCATCGGCCAGCCGAACTGCGACGCGAGCCGCTGGGCGATGAGGCTGCCCAGCAGCAGGCCGATCAAACCGCCCGCGACGGAGAGCGTGGTCGCCTCGAGCAGAAACTGCATCAGCACGTGCTTCGGTTTGGCGCCGACGGCCATGCGAAGACCAATTTCACGCGTGCGCTCGGTGACGGAGACCAGCATGATGTTCATGATGCCGATGCCGCCGACCAGCAGCGACACCGCCGCGATGCCCGCGAGCAGCATGCTCAGCGTCTGCGTGCCTTGCTGGCTGGCGCTCTCGATCTCGGCGAGGTTGCGAATCGAGAAGTCGTCGTCGTCTTGCGCCTGCAGGTGGTGGCGATCGCGCAGCAGAGCGGTGATCTGATCGATCGCGGGCTGCGTCTCATCCGCCGAGACCGCCGAGACCAGCACCTGGCCCGAGATGTACTGCTGCAGACCGCCCTGAATCTCGGCCTGGAAGGTGGTCGCCGGCACGTAGACGGCATCGTCGTAGTCCTGCCCCATCGCCGACTGGCCCTTCGACGCCAGCACGCCCACGACCTCGAACGGCACGTTCTTGATGCGCACCGTCTGGCCCACGGGATTGATGCCCGCGCCCCAGAGCTGATCCACGACGGTCTGGCCCAACACGGCCACCTTGGCGTCCCCCGGCAGATCCGAGGCGCTGAAGAGGCTGCCCAGCGACACGCCCCAGTCGCGGATCGAGAAGAACGCGGGCTCGGTGCCGTAGACGCTGGTCATCCAGTTCTCGTCCTCGCTCGCGACCTGCGCGTTCGAATGCAGGCTCACCGTCGCGTAGCGCACGGCGGGGCACTGCGTCTGGATCGCCTTGAGGTCGTCCCAGGTCAGCGTCATGCGCGAGCCGAAGCCGCCGCGCGCGCCGCCGGCGCTCGTGCTGCCGGGCAGGATGATCAGCATGTTCGTGCCCATGCTCGCGAAGGCCTGCTGCACGCGGGCCTTCGCGCCCTGGCCCATCGCGACCATGGCGACGACGGCCGCCACGCCGATGATCACGCCCAGCGCGGTGAGAAAGGAGCGCATGCGGTTGAGCCACAGCGCCTTGAGGGCGATGCGCAGCGTCTGGAAGAAATTCATATCACGGCCCTTTGCGGCGTCTGGCGCTGATCGGACTGCAGGTGGCCGTCCTTCATGACCAGCACGCGCTCGGCGTAAGCGGCGATGTCCGGCTCGTGCGTCACGAGCACCACCGTGGGGCCTTCGCGCCCCAGCTCCTGGAACAGCGACATGATCTGGATGCTCGTGCGCGAGTCGAGGTTGCCGGTGGGCTCGTCCGCGAGGATCAGCGAGGGCTTCATGACCAGGGCGCGGGCGATCGCCACGCGCTGCTGCTGGCCGCCGGACATCTGGTTGGGGCGGTGATCGAGGCGCTCGCCCAATCCCACGCGTTGCAGCGAGGCGATCGCGCGCTCACGGCGCTCGGCGGCGCCGATACCCGCGTAGATCATCGGCAGCTCGACGTTCTCGAGCGCCGTCGTGCGCGGCAGCAGATTGAAGCTCTGAAAGACGAAGCCCAGCTTGTGATTGCGCAGCTCGGCGAGCTGATTGCGATCCATGCGCGAGACGTCCGCGCCGTCGAGCCAGTAGTGCCCCGAGCTCGGGCGATCGAGGCAGCCGAGCAGGTTCATCATCGTGCTCTTGCCCGAGCCGCTCGCGCCCATAACGGCCACGAACTCGCCCGGCTCGATCGTCAGGCTCAGCTCATGCAGCGCCCACACCTCGACGTCGCCCGTGCGGTAGACCTTGGAGATGTTCTCCAGCCGGATCGCCGGCGTGCTCGCGTCGGTGCGCATGGCTAAAAGAACATGCGCCGGCCGCCGCGGCGCTGGCCACCCTGGCCGCCGGCCGCGCCGGGGGCGCCCTCGCCGACGATCACCTGCTGGCCTTCTTGCAGGTCGCCGCTCACGATCTGGGTATTCTGGCCGTCCGTGATGCCCGTCTTCACCTTCACCGGATGCGGACGCTTGCCGTCCAGTACCCAGACGAGGCGCGTGTCCGGCGGCAACGTCATCGGCTTGCGGTGCAGGCGGCTCGGCGTGAAGCGCAGCGCCGTGTTCGGCACGCGCAGGGCCTTGGCGTCCTGGGCGACCACGAAAGTCACGTTCGCCGTCATGCCGGGCTTGAGGCGCAGATCCGGGTTCGACACGTCGATCACGGCGTCGTAGGTCACCACGTTCTGCGTCGTCGTGGCCGCGTTGCGCACCTGGCGCACGGTGCCCTTGAACTCCTGGCCGGGGTAGGCGTCCACCTGGAAGCTGGCCGGCATGCCGGGCCGCAGCTTGCCGATGTCCGCCTCGGCCACGCTCGTGTCCACCTGCAGCTTGCGCAGATCCTGCGCGAGCGTGAAGAGCACGGGCGCCTGGAAGCTCGCCGCCACCGTCTGGCCGACGTCGACGCTGCGCGAGATCACCACGCCGTCGATCGGCGAGAGAATCCGCGTGTAGGCCAGATTGACCTGCGCCTGATTGAGCGACGCCTGAGCCTGCGATACGGAGGCCTCGGCCGCCGTCACCTGGGCGCGGGCCGTCGCGGCGTTGGCGACCGCGGTGTCGCGATCGCCGGCCGCCACGAAGCCCTGCTTGGCGAGCTGAATGTCGCGATTGGCCTGCAACTCGGCGTCCGCGTACTGCACGCGGGCCTTGGTCAGCGAGGCCTGCGCCGCGATCGCGTTCGCCTGCGCCTGCTTGAGCGCCGCGTCGAAGAGCTGCGGATCGATGCGGGCGAGCAGCTCGCCCTTGTGCACTTGCGAGTTGTAGTCGGCGTAGAGCGCCTGAATGCGGCCCGACACCTGGCTGCCGACCTGCACCGTCACGAGCGCCGACAACGTGCCGGTCGCCGTCACCTTCGCGGCGATGGGCCCGCGATCGACCGGCTGCGTGTCGAACGACGGCGGCGCGGGCCTGTGCGTGATCGTGCCCC
The DNA here is from genome assembly GCA_036703175.1 of Oscillatoriaceae cyanobacterium. Classification (GTDB taxonomy): domain Bacteria; phylum Cyanobacteriota; class Sericytochromatia; order S15B-MN24; family JAQBPE01; genus DATNPP01. The sequence goes on along the minus strand of DATNPP010000661.1, from coordinate 5,264 downwards.
AGACGATGCCCACCACGGCCAGCACCAGCACGGCGCCGATCCAGATCGCGCGTGCACGCCCCGGCCGGGCTTCTTTCGGACTCATTCCAACCTGCTTTCCATGGTCGAGGCCCTGCGCCCCTGCTGACCCGACGGCCTCGCGAGGCCGGTCGACATTATAGTTCCAAACAGCGGGAAGTGCCCCCGCCGCAAGGAAATGTCAGCAGGATACACGGCCTCTGTTTCAGATTCGTGTCAGCCCAAAGTCAGGGCCTGTGCCGAATAAGAGAGGCGCGCGTCCGGTCTAACCCGCCACGCCCGCGACCGGGTCGCTGCGCAGCGCCACGAGGGGCACCCCCGCGCGGCACTCGGGGCAGGCGTGCGCGGCATGCAGCGGCGCGTCGATCTTGAGCAGCGACTCCAGGCTCCAGCGGAACGGCCACTCCGCGTGGGAGCGGTCGAAGAGCACCGCGCAGCTCGCGACCTGCGCGCCGTAAGCCTCCACGAGCGCCGCACGGCCCTTGAGGTCCGTGGAGTCCGTGAGCAAATCCTCGCACAGCAGCACGCGCTCGCCCTTCTTCAGCGCGAGGCCCTCGCCGAGCGACCAGCGGCCGTTCGCAAAATCGGCCAGCATCACCCGGGCGGCGATCGCCCGCGCCACCTCGAGGCCCAGCAGCGCGCCGGCTGCGGTGCCCACCAGAACCACCTGCGGACGCAAACTGCGATAGTTGGCGCCCAGCGTGGCGGCCAGGCTCGTGGCGTACTCGGGCAGACTCAACACGCGCAACGGAAAGGCGGCCTGCGCGGTGTGTCGGCCGTCCGGCAGCAGAAAATGGCCGTCTTGAAGCGCATCCGTCCGCTCGAGGATGGCGCGCACCTGGGCTTTGGTCAGCATGGGCATCAACGCCAGTCCAGCGGGTGGAAACCCTGCACGTCTCGATTGGTGCCCCCCACGAGGCTGATCGGCAAAAACAGGCCCTGGAACGCGCCCACCACCTGAGGCGGGTACTGGCTGCCCGTCACGCCCGGCGTGTAGACCGAGCGGTAAATGCGGCCGCCGCCGCCGGTGCTGCCGTCCGAGCGCAGGAAGTAGATCGCGTTCGACTGGTCCATCGCCCAGACGGGCGAACTCTCGCGCGAGGTCGGATCGGTGTTGGAGACGTTCAACGGCGTGTAGGTGACGCTCTGCTGCAGTTCCTGCACGAAGATGCGCTGGAAGTTCGCCGCGTTCGAGGTCACGTTGTTGATCGGGCCGAAGCGCGTGTAGGCGATCGCGTTGCCGTCGGGCCGCCAGGCGGGCTCGATCGCCCACTCCTGCCCGTCGCCGCCGACCTGGCTGACCTCGCGCGTGTAGTTGCCCGTGCGGTCCATCAAAAAGACGTTCCAGCTTTGCGACTGGCTGCCGGGCGAATTCAGATCGTTCTTCTTCGAGGCCACGGCGATCGACTGCGTCGACGGCGCCGAGGGCACCGGGTTCCAGGCCGGATGGCGATCGTCCCAGGTGTTGTTCGTGAGCCGCGTGACCGAGCGGCTGCCGTCGGTGCCGTCGATCGTGAGCTGGTAGATGTCGAACGTGCCGTTCGACGTGTCCCCGTTGCTCGCGTACAACAGGAAGTTGCCGTCCGGGCTCCAGGACGGATCGACCGCGAGGCCGCTGGCCTGGTTCGTCAGGGCCTGCACCTGCCCCGAGGCGTCCCGCTCCCAGATCTGGCTGCTGCCGTCGCCAGGATAGTTGACGTACGCGATGCGGCGGCCGTCCGGCGAGATGGCGGGGCTCGAGCCGTTGATCGTCGCGCCCGAGAGATTGCGCAGCGGCTGCGGGTTCGACTCGATGCCGTTGCCCGAATCCGTCGCAATCATCAGCGGGCCGTTCTGGCCCTGGGATTGCGTCGTCGAGAAGACGACCGTGGAGCCGGAGATCAACACCTGCCGGGTGATCTCGGGCGAGACGGCCGTGCCGTTCTGCGCGAAGACGTGGATCACGTCGCCTTGCTGGTACCCGTTCGCGGCCGGATAGGTGGACGTGTACGGCGCGAAGTAGCGCACCTCGTTGCCGGCGCGCACGTAGCCGTTCTCGGGGCCGGTCTCGCCGTTCATGCCGACGATGCGGCCGCGATCGGCCTTGTAGTAGAACACCGGATTGGTGAACCAGCTCGCGAGCACCTCGAGCCGCACGACGGTGCTGGTGCCGACCTGCAGGTTCGGATTCTCGATGTCGATCGCGACGACCTGCGTCGACGTGCAGGCCGTCTCGGTCACCATCACGCCGAGGCCCGCCACCAGCAGGGTCAACAACTTGTGCAGGGTTTTCACCGGGTGCTCCTTGGCTACGCGCCGTTCTGGCGAGGTCGGCCGCTTTCCAGTATATACCCGCCGGCCGCTGAAAGGTATATCGGCGATCCGGGAATTAAACTTTGCTTAAGGAAGTCCGAAAGCCCGCAATTGACGGATTTTGAACGCGCCATAAGGCACTCGAAGGAGCCGCCGCCCATGAGTACCAGACCTCTCGTTCGCTCGACGGGTTCCCGCCGCCTCGACGCGTCGCCCCAGGCCTTCGTCACGCCCCTGCCGCCGTTTCACGTGCTCTTTCCGTCCCCGCCGCGCTTCGATGCGAAAGATCCCCTTTACGAGGCCTTTCGGGCGGCCAACCGTGCGTACCGCGATCGCCTGCGGGCCTACGAGGCCAAGGCGCGCGAGCTGAACGCGCCGGACCTGGTGGCCTTCATTCGCGACGACGTGATCTCGAATTTGCTCGTGACGGTGCGCGACGGGCTGCTGCCCAGCTACCGCTTCCTCAACGCCAAGCGCTTCCGCGTCTGGTTCCCGCCGCATCGCCGCGACGCCGAAGCCATGGTGGCGACGTTCGCGAAAAAGTTTCGGCGCCGGCGCGCACTTTAAGGGTTCGTCAAATCCTTTTAAAAAGTCAAGAAACGCCTCCTTTCTTGGTATAAGAATCAAGAGGCCGCTTCGCGCGGTCGCCGCAAGAAGGAGTGCCGGATGCCGTCGATAAACAACAAGGTTCAGTCCACGCCGACCGCCAACGCGCCCAAGCAGGCTTTGAAAAAGGGCCTCGACGATACGGTCGGCAAGGCCAACGTTTTCGACATCGACGCCTTCCATGCGAGCGCGAAGGTCCAGAGCACCAGCTCGAGCGGCTCGCACCGCAGCTTCTTCGGCTCGATCGGGCACTTCTTCGGCTCGGCCCTCGGGGCCGTCGGCCACTTCTTCGGTAGCATTCCGCACACGCTGCAAAGCTTGCTGTACGGCTACGACGATTCGGCGTTCAAGACGCGCAAGGTGACGGACGATCCGTCGGACGTGAACAATCCGACGTCCGACGACATCGCCCAGGCCCAGCAACAGACCCGATCGAACCAGGCGGCGGAAAAGGCGGCGATCGCCAAGCTGCCGGCCGATCAGCAAAAGGAATACAACGCCGTGCTGGGCCAGGTGCAGAACGATCCGATGGCGCGCCGCGCGCTGCAGAAGATGCTGCTCGACGGCCGCCTGCCCGGCAGCAAGGACCTCAAGGGCCAGGGCACGGTGCTCGATCAACTGAACAATCTGACGAGCGCGCCGCTCGCCAAGGGCATCGACCGCGCCTCGCTGGTGAGCCAGGTGACGAGCGAAGTCGAGAATCCCGTGCGCATCGACCAGCAACAGAAGGGCACCTGCGGCCCGACGACCGCGCAGATTCTGCTCGCGCGCAAGAACCCGGCCGAGTACGTGCGGATCATCAACGGATTGGCCTCGCCGGGCGGCAGCGTCCAACTGGCCGGCGGCGACACGGTGTCGCGCAACAGCGACTGGAACGACGACAACGACGGCGGTCGCTCGATCTCGAGCCGCCTTTTCGAGCCGGCGCTGATGCAGGACGGCGAGACGCTGCTCGGCTTCCACATTCCGTTCATGCACTACAACAACCAGACGGACAAGAACCAGGAGGGTCCGCTCGGCCTGTCCGGCGGCCTGATGAACGGCGGCGAGGCGCACATCGTCTCGCAGCTGCTCGGCAAGAACTACGACAGCTCGACGTACTACTTCTTCAATCGCGACGGCAAGTGGAACGACCTCAAGTCCGCGCTGTCTGCCGGCAAGGGCCCGATTCCGGTGTCGCTGGAGTGGAACGACGGCGACGGCCCCGGCGGCCACTTCGTGCAGATCGACAAGATCCAGAGCGGCACGGTCTACTACACCAACCCCTGGGGCCAGCGCGAGACGATGAGCGAGAACGAGTTCAAGTCGCACATCACCGGCCAGGCGATTCCTTCGTAGGTCGCGGCCCGGCGAAAGCCGGGCTTTTTTATTTGAGGCTCGCCAGCGGCCGATTGAGCGCGATCGCGTTCTCGGCGGGACTGCCGAGCTCGTGCAGGGTCACGAGGCCCTTGCGCGACAGCTCCCAGAGCGCCTCGACGAGCGCCGCATCGGACGCGGGCACGCCGAGCGTCTCGGCGAGCTGGCCCACGCTGCGCTCGCCGCCGAGCATCTCCTTGCGCATCGCGTCCGAGAGGCGACAGACCTCGAGGTACTCGAGCGCGAGCGACCCGTAAGGCAGCGGCTTGGGCAGCTGCTGCGACTTCAGCAGGGCCTTGGCCTTCTCCGAGAAGAGCAGCTTGTCCTTGAGCTCCTCTTGCGCGAGCTTGCCGTCGGGAAGCCGAAACAGAAAGCGCGCCGCGCCGTTCACCGTGAACTCGACCCGTTCGAGCGGCAGGCTGTGGCTGCCCAGGCGGTACAGGCTCGGCAGCGCGTCGACCGCGCTCCACTTGAGCTTCTCGCCCTCGCGGTGGATCACGCCCGTCACGGCTGATTTGGGCTCGTCGCCGCGGCGCGTCACGCCCAGTATCGGCTCACGCATGGATTTCGCCTCCCCAGTAGGCGCGGGCGATCGCCAGGCAATCGTGGACCTGCGCGACGTTCATCATGCCGACGACCACGCTGTGAATGAAGGGCTGGGCCAGATTGTAGGCGATCGCCTCCTGGCGCCGATCGGCGAGTTTGCCCTCGCCGAGGGTCTTCATGGCGATCACGCCCTGGCCACTGTTGGCGGCCTGCTGCATCGCCGCGCGGTAGTCGGCGATGTCCGCGTCCATATGCTCGTTGGCGAAGTTGAAGTTCGTCAGAATCACGTCGACCTCGCTCAGACCGGCGACCTTCTCGAGCGTCAGAATCGCGTGCGTCGAGAGGCCCACGGCGCGCACGAGGCCCTCGCGCTTGGCCCGGCGCAGCTCGAGCAGGGCGTCCCAGCGCTGGTCGAGCTCCTCGGGGCTGTCCGGCTCGTGCAGCAG
>DATNPP010000658.1:0-1759 GCA_036703175.1 Oscillatoriaceae cyanobacterium | reverse complement strand
AAGGTGCCCGATGCGTTCCCACGACCTCTGACGCATCCAGTCAGCAGAGTATTTTATATCTTCAGCCAATCCCTCAGCGTTACGGTAGAAGCTTCGATCCTTGGCACCGGGATGGGTTGGCGGCTTATCCTTGAATCGGGGCGGGATCTCGATCATCGCCTTCCCGATCATTACCGCGACTGGGTTCAGGTCCGATCCGTAGGCGGGCAGGCCCAGGCGCTGCGCCTCAAGGGGGATCGAGCCACCACCGGAGAAGGGATCATAGATCGGAGGTAGCTCGCCACCGCAGCTCTTGCGGATTTCAGCCCGAGCGCGCTCCAGCACTTCCTCGTTGGTGGAGTTTTCCCACTTCACCAGCTCTTCGATGATTCCGAACAGACGCCTGCGCTCAGCCTCCTGCGCCTCGTGCGTCGGGAACGTCTTGAGGTCACTCGATGGATCATCCACGAGCTGGGCGAACAGCACCGCCCGGCAAGCCGCGAGCGGCCGCCGCGCCCACCACAGATGCAGCGTCGACGGATGCCCATGCCGGATCGACTTCTCGCGCGCCGAGGCCGCGTTGATCGCTTCGAGCGGGATCGCGACCTCGATGAGCTTCTTTTTGGGTTTATTTGTCGAGGTCATAAACCAGCCTATACGTTGCGGGGTGAATGGTGATCTCACCGCCTTCGCGTAGTGCGCGCAGGCGGGCGCCCGTCATCTCGACAGGCTCACCCTCGGGATTGACGAGAATGAACGAATAGATGTCAGGCTTCTGGTCGAGCAGGCCCCAGTCCTCCGCTTCGATCTGGAGCGGCTCGCGCTCCAAGCATTGTTCCTTCGGATAGTAGTGACGCAGGACCTCGCCGCTTGCCGAGCGGCGTTCCCACGGAAACCTCGTCCCGTTGGCGCGACCGATCCAGCTTCCGTCAGCATGGAAGAAGCGATCCTCGCCATCAGCCTTGTAGCCTTGGGCCAGCGCGAAGCGCACCATGACGCTGGGCCGTGGAGGCTTTGGCGCGGGACGGGGCTTGGTCGCGACTTCAGAGTCGATCAAACCGGGATCCGGCACTGCCGCCTGGGGCTCGGACTCAGACGGCGGGGTCGGTTCGTCGTCCTCGGATAGGTGAAGATCGTCCGCCGCCCCGGCCGGCGCGACATCTTCGTGAGCATCCTCGGATGGCTCGTCGGCCAGATCGTCGTCGATCGGCGTGGGTTCGCTCCGCGGCTCGACGACCGGCACAACCGCCTGTCCCTCGGGACCAAGCGTGAAGTTCTCTTCGAGATATTCCTTGATGTCCTCGGGCGACCGCTCGAACGCATAGGCCAGCGCCGCGCGAATGTCCGTGCTAAGGCTCCTGCCGATCTCCTCCGGCACGCGCTTGGCGAGCTTGGCTTTCGTCAGTGGACTGACGAACAACCTGCGGTCAAGCCACAGGAGGTCGGTAAGACGCGCCGTGCCGGCGGGAACGCCGTCGAGATAGGGAATGACTTCCAGCTTGGGCGCCTGGACCCAGCTCGTCGCCGCGATCGTTCCCCCCAGCGCCCGCACGCGGTCCGTCTCGGCGGGATCGGCAAGCTCGATCCGCCCTAGCTGGGTCCCGAACGCCGTCAACCAGGCGCGCCGGTCTTCCAAGCCGGCGAGCAGCGAAGGCTGGTTGAGCCGCTCTTCGACGAGGTTCGATAGCACAGCCAATGACGAGAACGGCGCGCCGTGGACCGTGTCGGCTGAGAGCTGGCGGAAATCCGCTGTCTTACGTTTCACCCAATCATGGAGGTG